>JAZUCO010000090.1:0-3161 GCA_045639185.1 Acutalibacteraceae bacterium | reverse complement strand
ATCGGTGTTGAGATAATCCCCGAAGCCATTGAAGATGCAAAAATCAATGCTGAAATAAACGGCATAAACAATGCGGAATTCATCTGCGGTGATGCTCCCGAAGCTGCAAAAATCCTTGCAGAAAGAGGAATAAAACCCGATGTCATCATTGTTGACCCTCCGAGAAAAGGCTGTGCGCCCGAACTTCTTGACACAATCGACGAAATGGATCCGAAAAGACTTGTATATATTTCGTGTGATCCCGCAACACTTGCAAGAGACTGCGCAATCCTTAAAGAAAAAGGCTACGAAGTGCAGAAAGTCACTCCGGTTGATATGTTCCCGAAAACAAGCCATTGTGAAGTTGTCTGTGCTTTGCAAAGACAACTTCACAGCGATATGAATTCCTGACGAAATTTACGATATATCCTGACGGATGCGATATATCTTTGATGCGATATGTCCCTTCGGGACACAAAAAGGAATTTATAACATATCGCAACCGAACAGCGTGAGGTTATATCGCATTTGTTTTTAAATATATCGCACGAGCAAAGCGAGTATATCGCCAAAAAGAGGTGCACGCAATGGATAAAAAAACGATAAAAGAATTAGCAATAGAACTTACAGTTGAAACCACATTTGTTTGCGATAATATTAAAAATCGTTCTGCTTTTGTAAATCAGATTCTTCGCTCCTGTTCATCGATAGGTGCTAATACTCATGAAGCAAAATATGCTCAAAGCAGAGCTGATTTTATTCATAAAATGGAAATTGCACTTAAAGAATGTTATGAAACTGAATATTGGTATGAAATTCTTTTCAAAACCAATTCAATTGATGACAATACATACAACAGGTTGATAAATAAATGCGGAACAATAAGAAGAATGCTGATAGCTTCGATTACGACTGCAAAAAACAGAGAAAAATAAAAAATGATTATGTTTTGCAGAAGATGCGGAAAACAAATTCCTGCCGAAATTTACGGTATATCCTGACGTATACGATATTATAAAAATAACAGTTTCAGGTGAATTGCTATGAGTAACGAACTGAAAAGAACATACACTCCGTTCACGGAATGGGCGGAGAAATCAAAGCAGACCGAATACACAAAGTCTGTTCCCTTGCTTAAAGCTGACGGCACTCTGAATGCAAAAGGCTGGGCAAGGCACAATGTTTTTGAATACGACAGAAACAAAGTGAAGAAAGGTCTTATCAGCCGCAAGGAGTGGGATTTTTACACCATTACAGACGGCAGAATGCAGTTGCTTGTAAGCTTTGCAAATATAAACATAGGCGGTTATGTGGGTTGTAAACTCACAGACCTCCACACGGGTGAAATAATTGCTGATGCAGTTTCATATTTTGCAGGCGGAAACAAACACGTGCCACCTTCAAAGGGTGATGTGCCCAATCGTTTTGCAGGAAAAATCGGCAAGGCAACTTTCGATTTCAACACAATGGAAACCGAAAGAAAACTGTATTTCAACAAACCTCATAACGGTAAAACAGTGGAATGTGACATCACAATGGACATTCTTCCCGATATGGAAAACATCACAACAGTTCTTCCGTTTGATGAAGACAATACACGTTATTTTATGACTACTAAGCAGGCTTGTATGCCCACAGAAGGCTATTTCCGTTTCGGTGATTATGAATACCGCTTCAACAAAGACACTTCTTTCTGCGCTATGGACTGGGGCAGAGTCAATACCGTTCACAAAATGGTCTGGTACTGGGGCAGCGGAAGTATGTATCATACAGACGAAAAGGGTGAAAAGCATCTTCTCGGTTTTGAAATCACCTGGGCAATCGGCAACGAAAGCAATGCAACGGAAACCTGCATTTTTTATGACGGAAAAGTACATAAATTCGGTGCTGTTGATGTGGAAAAATTCCCAAAAGACCGTTTTATGGAAGAGTGGAAAATTATTTCCGAAGACGGAAGATTCAATATGACTATGAAGCCGACTTTTGATAATCACAGCGATGTGGATTTCAAGATCGGAAGAATGAACTGTCATCAGATTTACGGAATCTGGAACGGTGACGTTACTCTCAATGACGGAACAAAAATTGAAATAAAAGATTTATTTGCTTTCTGCGAATACGTTGAAAACAGGTGGTAAAAGATCAGTAAAATTACCGGAATGACAAGACGTGAACGTCAGGTTAGGATATTAACGAAATTAATCGGAGGAATAGCTATGCAATATCGTAATGACAGATACGGAAATAAATTGTCCATACTCGGCTACGGCTGTATGCGTTTTTCGCAAAAAGGCGGAAAAATTGATATGGAAAAAGCCGAAAAGGAGATTATGGCGGCTTACGAAGCAGGTGTTAACTACTTCGATACCGCTTATATATACCGTGGCAGTGAGGCTGTTCTCGGTGAAGTTCTCGAAAAAAACGGCATCCGTGACAAGGTCAACATTGCAACAAAGCTTCCTCATTACATGATAAAGTCAAGAGACGATGCTGAAAAATATTTTCAGGAAGAACTGAAAAGACTGAGAACAGACCATGTTGACTATTATCTTATGCATATGCTCACAGATGTAAAGACATGGGAACGTCTTAAAAACATCGGCATTGACACATGGATAAAAGAAAAAATGGAGTCGGGTGCAATCCGTCAGATAGGTTTCTCATACCACGGAAATTCTGATATGTTCTGCAAACTCATTGATGCAAATGATTGGGATTTCTGCCTTATTCAGTATAATTATCTTGACGAAAATTCACAGGCAGGCAGAAAAGGTCTGCATTATGCAGCTGCAAAAGGGCTTCCCGTTATGATCATGGAACCTCTTCGTGGCGGTAAGCTTGTAAACAATCTTCCCGACAAAGCAAAAAAGCTGTTTGAAGACTACCCCATTAAGCGTACACCTGCAGAATGGGCTTTCCGTTGGCTGTGGAATCAGCCCGAAGTTACCTGTGTTCTTTCCGGTATGAACTCACTCGAAATGGTTAATGAAAATGTCAGAAATGCATCAACTGCCGTAGCCGGTGAATTTACAGAAAATGAGGAGAACTTACTTCAGGACGTAGTCAAAGCAATCAACGAAAAAATGAAAGTCGGCTGTACAGGCTGCGGATACTGTATGCCTTGTCCGAAAAATGTTGATATTCCCGGTACTTTCTCTGCATACAACAAACGCTACTCAGAG
>JAZUCO010000089.1:0-1595 GCA_045639185.1 Acutalibacteraceae bacterium | reverse complement strand
ACGCATAACAGGGCTGAAAAGTCCGAACTGGAACCAACGGACAATAAGCTCTCTGAAATCATCACTTTCGATGTCATTTCCGTAAAAACCGCCGATATCAGTGTTCCACCACGGAATACCGCACATAGCCATATTCTGTGCTGCTTTTACCTGATGTGATAGGCTGTCGAAACTTGCGGGAATGTCGCCTGACCATACAAGTGAAGCATATTTCTGAGAACCGAAATATCCGCAGCGAGTGAGTGTGATTATATCATCTCTGCCCATTGACTTAAAACCGTCATAAGCCATTTTTGAGTAATAATAGGGGTACAAAAGTGCAACCTTGTCTGCCCTGCCCTTGTGCCATATCAGATTATCGAACTGCTCGGGATGAATTTCAGGCTCTGCCTCATCAAACCAGAGTGCATCGACACCGTTGTCAATATAGTTTTCCTTGATACACCTCCATACATATTCTCTTGTATCGGGATTTGTAACATCAATTTCAGCCTGCCAGCCGTAGAAATTGAAAACTCTGTCCGAGCCGTGAACAGTACGCATAAGCATATTTCTGTCTGCCATATGCCAGTAGTTTTCACTTTTTTCGTTGATTGTAGGCCAGACGGAAACGATGTGCTTTGTGTTCATTTCGTGAAGCTCGTCTGTCATAGCTTTCACATCGGGCCAGTATTTCGGGTCGAATTTATAATCACCCTGCTCAGTCCAATGGAAGTAGTCACAGATGATAGCCGAAAGTGGAATGCCAAGCTCCTTATATTTTCTTGCAACAGAAAGAAGCTCATCCTGAGTTTCATAACGGAGTCTGCTCTGCCAGAAACCTGTTGCCCACTCGGGCATTTCTGATGCGTGACCTGTAATATCGGCAAGTGTACTGCAACACTCTGCAGGAGTACCTGCAATAACAACATAATCAATAGCGTGACAGCAGTCACTGTTCCAACGGGTGCGATTGTTTGATAATTCGCAAAGACCTGTTGAGGGAACATTCCATAAAAAGCCGTAGCCGAGTGAAGAATAAACATAAGGAATAGTGCATTTTGCGTTGACATTTCTTATGTCTATGCTTGAGCCTTTAAGGTCAAAGCCATTGTCCCAGCTATGCCCCATACCGAAGAAATGCTCACCGTCGTGGGGATTGAAGGTCACTCTTGCAGACCACAGACCGCTGCCCTTGTTTGTATAATTGCGGTATCCGTCTTCAAAAGTAAGCTCAGGCTTTTCGGTTATAATTTCTTTGCCGTCTGAATAGAAAACAACTCTTCCGCTTGTGCCTATCATACATTTGAGTTTTCCGCAGGTCATAGTTGCCCAAGTGTCATGAGCATCAATAATGCACTCTGTTTTCTGCGGCAGAAGATTATAATCTTCGTCAATCACCTTGCAGTCGGGAAAACCCTGAAAACGGATTGCATTTTCACCGCAGGCGCTGATTCTTACAAGCTCACCCTTGCGTGAACATAAAATGGAGTTATCTGTTACTGTGACGTTATTCATAATTTCACATCCGTAGATTTATTATAAATCCATTTTAGCAGAAAATTATAAAGAGTTCAATAAGCGGACTGCTCTCATCCGAGGGCAGTTTTTTTATG
>JAZUCO010000088.1:0-19174 GCA_045639185.1 Acutalibacteraceae bacterium | reverse complement strand
AAGAAAAGCTATTCCGCCCACAAGGTTTACAGGAAGTCCCCAAGTCCACTGAACAAGATAAAACAAGAAATCAAGAAATGCATTTTTTGCGTTTTTTTCTCTTTTATCCGGTGCTTTTTTTGTTATATCAATCATTTCTGAGCACTCTCCTTCTCTTTCTTTTTCTCAAGCAATATAAGATACTGCCCATCTTCATTCATTTCAAGATAATGAGGTGCATCATCGTTGCTTTCATTCTGACCGAGCCAGGTTTTTTCAAATTTCTGACCTGAGATAAGCTCGCAGCGCTCTTTCTGTTCAGGTGTGAGTGTAACACTGCCGTATTTGTGCTTTGTTGCAACTGCCGCACGAATCATTGTGTGGTCATCTTTTGTCATTCTGAATTTTTTAAGAAGGAAAAGTGACACAAGTGCTGCAATAATGGGGATAACTGCTACACAGATTCTGACACCGGTTATAGCAGTATCGGTCTGAGCAAACATCTGACCTGTTGTGTTTTCGAAATCAGAAACTCTGTCACCGGTAACAAGACCGAATCCTTCAAGGGTAAAGCCTACAAGGGCAGCCATAACACCGCTGATACTCTTTTTGATAAGGGTAGAGAAAGTTGCAATAACACCTTCTCTTCTTCTACCGGTGATAAGCTCATCAACGTCTGTAAGGTCAGGGAAAATATTTGTGGAGACAAATCCGAGTCCCGACATACCGAAAGGATAGAGAATCATACTTATCATCATAAGGGCAACCCACAGAAAACTGCCGCCTGACTGCATAAAGAGACCTATACCGAGCCCTGCAACCATAAGAGGAGTTACAATATTGCCGCACTTTTTCTTGCCGTGTTTCATTGTGAGAGCATAATTGAGCGGAAACGCACCTGCCTCCGCAACACCTGCAACGGCATTGAAAAGAGGATATTTGCTGTACTGATTAGCAAGGTATTTTATGTAATAAACCTTTGAGTTTGCATAGAAACCTGTTGAAAACTGATATGCAAGGCTCATAAAGAAATACTGACGGAATGATCTGTTTCTGAAAACAAGAATATATTCTCTGATAATGTATTTCACATCGAGTTTTTCTTTATGCATACCGAGTGAGCTGGGCTCTTTTGTGTTTGCATAAGTAAGAAAAATCGCAATGGCAAAGAAAACAGAAAGAACTATACCGATAACAAGAAACGGTGCTTTTGATTCAGATGTGAGATTGTCATCTGAACCGAAAATTCCGAGAATCAGCACAACGATACCGAATGCGGGCACCATACCTGCAGAGTTGAACAGATAACCTACAGAGTTATACTGTGTACGCAGATTATATTCGGGAGCAAGTTCCGGAAGCATTGCAGTATGTGGCACACCAATAACCGTATATGCAGTTTTGTAAAGCATATAGACAAGCACAAAATATGTCATTGCCTTTGTGGGATTTGCATTACCGTCAAGACCGAATGAATTCCACAGAAGAGTGTAAGAAACAGCCATCAACGGCAAGCCCCACAGCAGATATCGTCTGTGTTTACCGGTTTTTGACCTTGTACGGTCTGTTATAATACCCATAACGGGGTCTGTAACAGCATCCCATATTGTTGCAAGCATAACTACTATACCTGCCTGCTTAAGAGAAAGATTTACAACGTCTGTCAGGAAAATGGTAAAATACATACCGATGATGTATCCTGCACCGCCCATATACATATTGGCATAGCTGTAATTTATCATAGGAAGGATAGTTGTTTTGAAATCACCCTGAACACCTATCGCTTTTTTGAGTTTTTCACCCACATAATCACGTCCTTTTTTTAAGTTTATTATAAAAAAAGAAATTTTTCAAGTTTTTATTGAAGATTAAAAAAATAAAGTTTATAATATACAAAAAAAAGACGGAGTGATATTATGGATTGCAAATCGGTATGCACGGGAATTGACAAGTCTTTCGGCAGAAATCTTACCGAGCAGATGGATATAATAAAAAATGCAGGTTTTGATGGTGTTTTTTCTGACTGGATGAAAGATGAAGATATGAATGCTATCATATCCTACGCAAAGAAAATCGGACTTGAGGTTATTTATCTTCACGCTCCGTTTTACGGAATGGATGACCTCTGGCACGATGATGAAGGCTCTCTTGCAGAAAAAATGATGAATGACCTTTACGGCTGTGCAGATTGCTGTGCAGAAAACGGCATTGAAGCAATGGTCTGCCACGCTGTTATCGGTATGGACAACCACTCCCCTAATGAACTTGGAATCAAACGTATTGCTGATATCGTTGAGTACACAAAAGAAAAAGGTGTGAAAATTGCCTTTGAAAACACAGAAGGTCCCGAATATCTTCAAATGCTTTTTGATAATTTCGGACACTATGACCACATAGGTTTCTGTTTTGACTCAGGTCACGAAATGTGCTATAACAAAGGCATTGATATGCTTGACAGACACGGCAAAAAACTCATTGTCACACATCTTAACGACAATATGGGGCAGACTGAGGAAGAAATCACTTTCCACGATGACAATCATATGCTTCCCTTTGACGGAATCGGAGATTGGGAAAACATTGCAGAAAGAATGCATCGCTGCGAATATACAGGTCCTCTTTCTTTTGAACTTGTAAAAGGCAACAGACCCGAAAGAAACACAAACGACAGATATATTCCGATGACCTTTGAAGAATATATGAATGAAGCTTTTGAAAGAGCTGACAGATTCAGAAAAATTTATAATAAATAAGCAAAAAAAACCACCGGTTTAACCGGTGGTTTAATTATATTCTGATTAATAAAACCTTTTCAAATTATCAAAGGAAGAATTCATCGTAAATAAATGCACCGATGATTGTTCTTCTGAGGAAGAGGTACATTTCATAAAGGAACTGCATAATGGGGTTATCGAATGACTTTTCTTCAGGATATTCGATGATGCAGGCATCCATATTGCCGTCATCACAAACATAAGGCTGAGAAAGAACGATACCACCTTCATTCTTCACTTGGAAACGTACATAAGAACCGATTTCTTCGCTGTAATCACGAAGGTTGATTGAATCGCCTGTTGCAATAACTTCACCGTCAGCAATCCATTCTACAGTGTACTTGCTTGAAGATGTAAGATCAACTGAAATTACATCGTTTTCATCGTCTACAGTAACTCTGTTGATAACAGCATAATCGCCTGTGCCGACGAATTCGTCACCCATTTCATAATGTGCATTCTTTGAGCAAACAAACAGTGTTCCGTTTTCCATAGCTGTACGGAGGTCTTCAACTGTGTTTGCAGGCATAAGCATCATATTTGCTGTGTGACCGATATGATCATCCCAATGTGAGTCATCGTTACCGAAAGCCCAGATAACTCTGCCTCTGGGGATTGTGTACATAAGAAGCTGGTCCCAGATAACACGATCGTGCTTTGAAATTGTGTCATCTTCATTGAAAACTTCAAGACCTACGCAGCTTTCATATGTCATATAGATATTTGCCCAGTCACGAAGATTATCAGGATTCTTTGCCTTATTGATGTCACCTGCAGCACCGTAGAAGTCACCGGGATGGTTGATGAATGAAATACCGCCTGCTTCTTCTGTTGCCTTGATAACTGATTCATAATCTTCTTCTGTACCGAGAACACCCTGAGCTGCACCGCAGAAGAAACCGTTTACATGGTTCTTTCTTACAACAAGAGCATTCATTTCAATACCGAGAGGTACATCGAGCATACCTCTGCCGTCTCTGTCTGCACCTGATGTGATTTCTGCATATCTTTCTGCATCCATAGGCTTGAGACTCTTGATATACTGATTGTAACCTATAATGTCAATCATTTCGGGTTTCTTATCCCAACCCTGATTAACAACACCGTGGTCTGTGATAGCAAGGATGTCATAATCAAGAGCATAATATGCTTCTACAACATCTGTGATATCCATTTCACCGTCACTGTAAAGTGTGTGTGCATGAAGCTGAGCTTTGTATGTTTCCCATGCATCCCAGTCAACTGTTGCATAAGGATCTGTGATTGTATATTCAACTGTTTCTTCTGCAAAAACGGGGATTGCAGTAAGTGCAATCATAAGAACAGCAAGAAATGTTGAAAGGATTTTCTTTGAAGTCTTTTTCATAAAAATTCCTCCTTTTTTATCTTTAACATAATACCACTAATAAAAAAGAAAATCAACAAAAAGTAAGATTTACTACTTTATGCACAAGGCTGACAGCGTTTTTATGTGCATTATACACCATAAAAAATCCAAAGATAAATATATGCGGGAATAATAGCAGCTAATGTAAACGGAATACCGATTCTGAAGAAATCAGAATTTTTTACCGTGTAACCTTCCTTGCGAAGAATTCCGATACCTGCAATATTTGCTGATGCACCTATGGGAGTGCAGTTACCGCCGAGTGTTGCGCCTGAAAGAAGACCGAAATAAAGAACTGTGGGATCAACATTAAGCGCTGTTGCAAGACCAGCAATAACCGGAATCATTGTTGCAACATAAGGGATATTATCAATAAATGCAGAAATAACAACAGATGCCCATACAATAACCGTATAAAGCACAAAAATGTTTCCGCTGCCAAGCTGAGCAAGAAGGTTTGCTGCCGCATCAATAACACCCTGAGCGGAAATACCGCCTATCATAAGGAAAAGACCAAGAAGCAGACCTATAGTCTGGAAATCAATTTCTTTAAGGGGATTTATAATTGCAGAAATATTCTTTTTTCTTATAAAATTATAAATAAGACCGATTACCATTATCACACAACAAATAACACCGTTTGTAATTTCCGGCTTTTCGGGAATGAATGAAGCAACAATAAGAACGACGATTGTTCCGAGAAGTAGAACAGAAGGCACATAATCATTAACCTTTGTCATTTCTGTTGCTTTGGGAATTGAACCTTTTTCTTTTCTGAAAATAATTGCAAGAATAATCGCTGAAATCACAGCACCGAGCTCAACTGCAAAGAATATACCGGGTTTCCCCTTGAACCATAAGAAGTCCATAAAGCTCATATCAAGCGCAGAACCGAGCATAATTGCGGTTGTGTCACCTACGAGAGTCGCCGCACCTTGGAGATTTGATGAAACAGCAATACCGATAATAAACGGAACAGGGTTTGTGTTGAGTTTTTTGCAAATTTCAAAAGCAACAGGCGCAACCATAAGAACTGTTGCAACATTATCAACAAAAGCTGAAATAACACCTGCAAACAAAGACATTGCAACAGCTGCCCACATAACATTCGGAACTTTTTTCATAATAAGGTCCGCAAGAAGTGACGGCATTTTACTATCTATAAACAAAGCAACCGTACCCATTGTACCTGCTATCATCAGAATAACATTAAAGTCAACGGAAGGTAAAACATCGGTCAACGGAAGCATTCCTGAAATAATAAAAATAAGACCGGAAGCTATTGCTATAAACGGCCGATATTTGCTAAAAATAAGCATCAGTACGTATGTAACGGCAAAAAGAATAATTGCGGGAATCATAAAAAACACCTATCCTGAAAAAAAAATATATTTATGTAATATTATATATTTTTTTATATAAATATGCAAGAATAGATATTTTTTTAACAATAAATATTCTTCAAAAAAAGAAGACTGTCTTACGACAGTCTTCACGGGTTTATTGTGATTATCTGTTAAGGATAAGCTTTGTGAGTTCAACGGGATCAACGATTGTACCGTCCTTATAAACACGCATATTACCTGATGCGATTTCGTCGATAAGGATAACTTCGTCGTTATTGTAACCGAATTCAAACTTGATATCCCAGAGATCAAGACCGATTGACTTGAGGTCATCAGCAACGATCTTTGTGATTTTGAGTGTCTGTTCCTTCATGCTTTCGAACATAGCAGGAGTCATAACACCGAGAGCTGCAAGGCCTTCACCTGTAACAAGGGGATCGCCGAGAGCATCGTTCTTGAATGTGCATTCAACGTAACCGCCTTCAAGAACAGTTCCGTCTGCAATATATTCACCGTATCTTCTGATAAAGCTGCCTGTAGCAACAAGACGGCAGATTACTTCAAGTCCGTGACCGAATACTTTACCGGGAAGAACTTCCATTGTTGCATCGTCAAGATTTGCACCTACATAGTGAGTCTTGATGCCTGCTGCCTTGAGAAGTTCAAAGTAATGGATAGATGTTTCAAGATTTGCTCTGCCCCTACCTTCGATTGTAAGACCAACGCTGTTTTCACCGGGATCGAACACACCGTCTTTACCTGTGCAATCGTCCTTGAACTTGAGCATTACGTTGCCGTTTTCAAGAGAATATACGTCTTTTGTTTTGCCTTCATAAATTTTTGTCATTTTAAGCACTCCTTTGTCTGAGTTAAAAACATTATTATTTTAACACCATTTTTTTGATTTGTACAGTATTTTTTTATATTTTTTTTGCATTTGTGTTATTTTACATTTTTTATTGCCTGACGGTTTTTCTGATTAGTAAAAAAAAACAACACCTCACGCTGTGAAGTGTTGTCATAATTATCAGCCAAGAACTTTTTCAACAATTTCCTTTGTATCTCTTGCGATCATAAGTTCTTCGTTTGTGGGGATAACGTAAACCTTAACCTTTGAGTCTGCGCCTGAAAGTTCGCCGCCTACACCTCTGATTGCCTTTGCATTTTCTTCTGCATTGAATGTAATACCAAGGTATGAGAAGCTTTCGCAGATATTCTGACGAAGAGGCTGTGAGTTTTCACCGATACCGCCTGTAAATACGATTGCATCAACGCCCTGCATTGCTGCGATGTACTGACCGATGTACTTTCTGATCTGATACCACTGCATTCTTCTTGCAAGGTCTGCTCTCTTGTTGCCTTCATTTGCTTCTCTCTGAATGTCTCTGTCATCACTGAAGCCGCCTGAGATACCCCAGATACCTGACTTCTTGTTGAGAACTGTATCGATTTCTGCTGCAGAAAGACCTTCTTTTTCCTGAATAAATGTAACAACAGAAGGATCAAGGTTACCTGAACGTGTACCCATTACGAAGCCGTCAAGAGGAGTAAGACCCATTGATGTATCAATAACCTTACCGTCTTTGATAGCTGTGATTGAAGAACCGTTGCCGAGGTGGCAAGTGATGAGTTTGATATCTTTGAGATCCGTACCCATAATCTTTGCACATTCACCGCTTACATACTTGTGTGATGTGCCGTGGAAACCGTAACGACGGATCTGATACTTCTCATAATATTCATAAGGAATACCGAACATATAAGCTTCTTCGGGCATGCTTGAATGGAATGCGTTATCGAAAACAGCAACTTCGGGAACATCTTTACCAAAGATTTCCATACAAGCGTTGATACCCTGAATGTTTGCGGGGTTGTGAAGAGGAGCAAGGTCACAAAGGCTTTCGATACCCTTTATAACTTCGTCTGTGATAAGTGTGCTTTCTTTATAGATAGCACCGCCCTGAACAACTCTGTGTCCGATTGCACCGATTTCTGAAAGGCTGTCAATAACTTTTGTTTCACCTGTTGTAAGAGCTTCTTTAACAACAAGGAAAGCTTCTGTATGATTAGCCATAGCAACCTCTTTTTCGAACTTGCCCTTTTCTGTCTTTATTTCAAATTCACCCATTTCAGCACCGACTCTGCCACAGGTACCCTTTGCAATAACAACTTCTCCGTCCATATCAATAAGCTGGAATTTGAGAGAAGAACTTCCGGCATTAATAACAAAAATTTTCATAGTTTTTACCTCCGAAAAAAATACTTCTTGATACTTTTCATCCAATGATATATTATATACTTATAATTCAAGTTTTTCAACATATTTTTGAAAGGATATTAAAAAAATATGAAAGTTACCGCCATTGTTGCAGAATACAACCCGTTTCACAACGGTCACAAATATCATATTGAAGAAACACGCAAAAAAACCGATAATTCTTTCATAATGGCTATTATGTCAGGCAATTTTGTGCAAAGAGGCGAACCTGCAATTCTTGAAAAACGAAAAAGAGCGGAAATAGCACTCAGAAACGGTGCAGACCTTGTTGTTGAGCTTCCGACTCCCTGGGCAACAGCTTCTGCAGAAAGATTTGCAAGAGGCGCAATTTACATTGCACATCAGGCAGGTATTGTTGATAATATTTCATTCGGTTGTGAAGATGATGACATTCAGACTCTTGAACAGATTGCAAGAGTGCTCAGCGACAATATCTACAGCAGAGAAATAAAAAAATACTATGACGACAATCTTTGTTCATACCCAGAAGCAAGAGCTGCAGTAGTAAGTGAAATTCTCGGAAAAGACTGCACCAAGCTTATGATGAAACCAAATAACATTCTCGGCATTGAATACCTCAAAGCTATACGCTCATTCAGGTCTGATATCACACCAATAGGCGTAAAAAGAAATTCTGTGAGTCATGACAGCGCATCAGCACGCAACAATATGACTTCTGCAATGAACATAAGAAACCTTATAAAAACAGGTAAGGACTATTCCCTCTTTGTGCCTGAAAACAGCATTTCCGTTTTCAATGAATGTATTGAAAACAACACTTTCCCTGCTCTTTACGGAAATCTCGAAACTGCAATTCTTGCACACCTGAGAAAAATGCGTCCCTCTGACTTTGCCGACGTACCCGATGTGGCTGAAGGTATTGAACACCGTATCATTGACGCAGTTAAAACATCATCTTCTCTCAGTGAAATTTTTGATAAAGTAAAAACAAAAAGATATACTCATTCAAGAATAAGAAGAATCATTCTGTCTTCTTTCCTCGGCATAAAAACTGAAGATGTTGTTTCTCTTCCGCCTTATATAAGAGTGCTCGGACTCAATGACAACGGCAGATTGATGCTCAGAGAGATGAAAAACAAATATTTTGTGCCCGTCATTATGAAATACTCAGATGTGAAGTATCTTGATGACACCGCAAAAAGAATTTTTATGCTTGAATCAACAATTACAGACCTTTACAATCTCTGTCTGCCCGAAAAACGTCCATGTGGTACAGATATGACAGATGAAATTGTTTATATTGAAAACACGGACTAAAAAAACAGCCCTTTGAGGCTGTTTTTGTCTTTTTTCAGAGATTGCCGAATTCCTCGCCTATGAGTTCATAGTCTCCGCTTATGAGAATACGAAGAAGGTCATCGTTTGTTTTTATGGGTTCGTTTGTTATAATTCCGCCCTGAGCAAGATTTTTAGGTCTGTGAAAATCACTTCCGCTGATTCTGATTTTCATATTATTTTCATTTACCCAGTTCATTGCCTTTTTATTACGCGCAATGTCTGTTTTGCCGTTGTGCACCTCTGCACCGTCAAGATAACGGGGTGATGTTCTTATCATCCATTCTCTGAAAGGGTGTGCCTGAACAACTAGCATATTATTTTTTTTTGCGAGTTCATAAAAACGTCTGGGATATAATTTCATAAGATTGCCGTTGTTTCTGAGAAAATCTTCTGTAACACCGTAAACCAGATAATCGTTTGCCGTTGCATAATATCTGATTTCCATACCCAGAAGTACGGTAAAATCATCGTCTGCGGCTTTGAGTGCTTCTTTGTAACCGCTTATATAAAAATCCACAACAGTCTGAGGACGAGCAACAACATTCGGCTTATATGTCATCGGTGAATAGTGGTCTGTGATAACGATGCCGTTATAACCCGCATCCTTATACATTTTAACTATTTCAGACGCAGGCACCTGACCGCAGAGACTTACTTCCTTTGTGTGGCAATGAAGTTCATATTTATATTTCATTTCATCACTTCCTGACGGGTATTTTATCAGATTTTTTCAATTCGGTCAACCTGAAAAAAATTAAAAAGATTTTTATTTTCTTTGTAACCATTTCTGTATTTATAGTTGTATATATATTGAAGGCAGGAAAAGATATGTTGTTTTTTTACCTTTCCGTAATAGACGGAGAAACAGAAAAACTTACATTTGAATACTATTATGTAACATACCGTAAACAGATGTATTGTGCGGCAAAGTCAGTTGTAAAAAATGAATCTGACGCTGAAGATGCCGTACACAATGCATTTTTGGGAATTGCAAAGCACATTGATGTGTTGCTCTCTGCCGATGAGGACAAGGCAAAATGTTACTGCATAAAAGCTGCAAAAAATGCGGCTCTTAACATTGCGCGCAAAAACAGCCGTGCGATCGATATTCTTAACATTGATGACCTTTATGATGTGGCAGACGAGAAGTCTTTTGAGGAAATTCTTGATTCTGCTGATTACAGAAATGTTATTGAAATTATACGGGATATGGATGATGTCTACCGTGATGTGCTGTATCTGCGATATGTTACGGATATGCCTGTCAAAAAAATTGCTGATGTGCTGGACAGAAAAGAATCCACGGTAAAACAGCAATTGGTAAGGGGTAAAAAAATTCTTATTTCTGCACTTTCAGAGGAGGTGATGACTGCAGATGGCAAGTGAAGTTTTGAAGAGAGCGCTGATTGAATCTGCTCAGGAGGAGTTTTTTAATATAAATCTTGCTTGTGAAAATGAAAAATGGGAACCGTCCGTAATGTTCTTAAAACAGATGGATGAGCTGTTGCAGAAAACTCAGCACCGCAAAAAACATAATATAAAATATGCATTACTTGCGGCAGCAGTCATCTTCCTTTTTTCTGCAATCTCAGTTTTATCTGTTGCTCAGGTAAGAGAAAAAGTTATAAACATCTTCAAAGAATATTATTACACTCATTTTGAAATGGAATACGGTTATGAAAACGCAGGTGACATTATAACAGGTCAGGGAATTGAAGAACCATTCGTTTTCACCATTATTCCTGACGGATACAGTCAGGTAAGCAAAACTCAGAATGAACATTCTGTTATAACCGTGTATGAAAACGCACAGGAAAACAGCATCATTCTTTCTCAGGGTGACGGAATGACAAAAAGCAGTGTTGACGCAGAAAGACTTGAAAAAACAGAAATTGTCAGAAGCGGAATTGTGTATGAAGTTTATTCGGAAGAAGGATATCTTCTGATTCTGTGGAATACCGACAAATACACATTCAGCATTGACCATTTCGGTGAATTGTCTGCCGAATATCTCATTGATATGGCTGAAACTATGCGAGGTGGAAAATTATGAAAAGAATTATCTGCATTTTTCTGATATGTATTTATGTTTTTTCTCTTGCGGTTACTGCTTATGCATCAACATCTGAAACCGATGAAAGTATGTTTATAGAACATTCCACTTTACTAACAACAATTCCGCAAACATCATCTTTCCAGCAGGTCAGTTCCACATTTTTTATTTCAAACGGGGTTGCATATATAACATTTTCCGCATCAGCAATACCAAAGAATATAAAAGCAAACATTCTTATTGAAAAAAAAGTACTCGGCATCTTTTGGCAAGATGTAGGCAATGACGTTTTTTCATCGGGCAATAAAAACTATATAACCGGTGATTATTCTGTAAATGTTGATTCTTTCGGGGAATACAGAGCTACAATTATCTTCAACGTAAACAGAGAACAAATGACAAAAATTATTAATTTTTCTTATAACAGCAATGAAAAAATCATTGGCGACACAGACGGAAACGGTAAAATACAGGCAATTGATGCAAGACTCACTTTGCGTTTTGCAGCAATGATCCAGAAATACACTGCAGAGCAATTTGACAGAGCAGATGTAAACAGAGACGGCAGAATTACCGCTACAGATGCAAGAACGATTCTTCGCTGTGCGGCAAAGCTCTAAAGGAGAAGCAAAATGAAAAGGATTTTTTTAATTTTACTTTCACTTCTGATGATGATTGTTTTTTCTGTGAATTCTTCTGCAAAAATTGTTGTTGACAACGATTGGATAAGTGATGCCTTCCCCGAAGCAGGATTAGACGGTAATCTCGGTTCAACTGACACAGCTGCACCAAGTGTTAAACCTGAATATATGTACACCAATAATGCAACACTCAACTTTTATATTTCTGAAAAAGGAGCGGCAACTGTTTTTTACACCGTAGCGCTGAAAAACAATTTCACGCAATCTGCAACCGCAACCGTCACTATTGAAAAAAAACTGTTGGGACCTTTCTGGAAAAGTCTGAGTGTAAAATGGACAGATACTTTCAGCGAAAGATATCACACGGAAACAATAACTTACAACCTTGACGAAGAGGGAACATACAGAGTCAAACTGAAACTGAAAGCCGGCACAGATATGGTAAACCTTGAAAAAGAGTTTGAATATAAAAAGACGTTTCTTAAAGGCGATGTCAACAATGACTCAAAAATCACCGCTGCCGATGCACGACTGGTGCTCAGATATTCGGCAAAACTTGAAAGCTACTCAATAATTATAAAACAGCGAGGAGATATGAACTCTGACGGAAAGATAAACGCAATTGATGCAAGAATGCTGCTTAAAATTGCAGCATCCCTTACATAAGAATCAGGAGGTATTTTTATGAAAAAATTTTTATCTGTTCTTTTTGCAATAACACTCATACTTGGTATATTTTCATTACCCGTTTATGCCGAAGACTATACACCTGAAAAACATACCGATAAAGAAACACAGGCAGGATTCTCTTTCAAATACATTTATGCCGTTATCAAAAACGAATACTCATTTGAAGAATTCACTCCCGAAAAATTAGGCTCTGAAATGATTGAAAAAGTTGAAGCCCCCTTCCCTTTCAATCCCGACAATTTGAATTATTCGGAAAATGACTGGGAATTATTTCTTATAATCCATCTTAAAGAAGAATATCAGACAAGAGAAAACATTATAAAACTCTATAAACAGCTTACAGAATGCGAATATGTCCTCAGCTGTGAACCGGCTTTTATTTACTATTCACTTCCGTTTTTCCCTGATTCAGCAGAAAACATAGGCAGATATACGGGAGATTACAGCCCCTGGGTTTCTGATGAAACTGCCGATTATGACAGAAACGGCAAAGGAATGCTTGACAACCCTTATTACAAGCTTTATTATAACGGTCTGCTCGAGCACAGCACCGCAGTATATCTGCAGTTTGCTGACTATATAACAGATGTGGATTACATTTCTTATTATTCAGACACTTATATGACTGCTGACACAAACTATGTAACCCTTATTTTTGACCAGACAATCGATCTTCCCGCATATGAGGGTGCAGAGTATGCCTACAATATGTCCGTACTCGAAAAATATTTCAGCAAAGATGAAATCCTTTATGTCGGAGATACTGTGCTTTCTGCCGTGGTTGCAATAGATAAGGAAAACAAAGACATAATCAAAGAGATTGAAGAACTCAGATTCATCGGTGATGCATTTTTCACAATCAGAGGTTCTTCACTTGCAGTAACGGGAACATTCACGTTGGGAAATGTTGAAGGAGGACAGGAAGACGGCTGGGATGCAGACGGCAATCCTCTCAATCCTCACAAGGTTTCCGCTGTTGATGCAAGACTCATTTTAAGATGTGCCGCAGGAATTGAAAAGCCTGAAAAAGAGCTTAAAAGATTTTATTACTGTGCCGATATGGACTTTGACGGTGCGATAACGGCAGCAGATGCAAGACTTGCTCTGAGAACATCGGCAGGACTTGAAGAAGAAAAAGAAATCACTTTCGGTTATACAAACAATTGGTATGACTATATGGGAAGTGACCTGAGTTTTTAATAACAACACAACAAAAAAAAGCTGTAAAACAAACGTTTTACAGCTTTTTGCTTTTATTCTACAGTAACAATTTTTGCATCGTAAATAACAACCTTAACGGCATTATCAGGAACTCTGATTTTTACTTCGCCCTCATAATACATATTGAGACGGGGAATTTCTGTTGTTGATGAAGCAATGATATTTCCTTCGTTGTCGAAGCATTCATAATAGAAATATGATGAATCATTTACATTTTTGCCGCTGTTATTGACAACCTTTGCATAGATGTATGTTGTGCCGTAAGAAACTTCTGTTCTTGCACTTTCAATTGTGATACCGCCAAAATCCGAAGGAGTGACATTAAACTGATATGCACCTACGGAAGCAACACTGAATGTCTTTTTTGCCTCTCTTGCTGAAGCTTTTGAATTAAGGAAAACAACCTTCGCTGTATCTTCGGTGATGTAAAAACCTGTTATCTGAGATTCGTTATTATTCAGGTCATAAACAGATACGCTGCCGACCTTGACAATGATTCCGTTTGCATCATAACATTTGAAATTGATCCAAGATGATGATGAAATTGCACCGCCTGAAACATTACGGAGTTTTACATTCATTCTCAGATTACTGTCAACAGATACAGACTCAATCTTCATACCGTTTGTTGTGTAAGGCAATGCATTTACAGTAATACCGTTATACTGAGAAAGATTGCCGTGATTGAGAGAATCTGCCTGTTTATAAGTTCCCTTGCCGAAAACTACTTTTGTTGCACCTTCGGGCAGATAAATTGACTTGATACACTTTTCACCAGCATTAAGGTGTGTTGTGTAAACTTCAGATGATTTTACAACAAAATTATCTGCATTATATACTTTGTATTCAATACTTGTTGCCTCGCCTACGGCAAAGTTGTTATTGTTTTTTATAACAATATTTATATTGTTGTTTTTGGCATCATAAGTTGCATTTTCAATAACAATTCCGTTTGTTGAGTAAGGAATTTTGTTGACTGAAATTCCGCCTATATCCGCCATTTCACCCTGATACAAGGAATCACTCTTGTAAACCTTTGACATATAGAAAACAATCTTTGTGAGACCTTCGTCATAATAGAAATCAACAAGTGCATTTTCGTTATTGTTCATTTCTTCAAGGCTTACGTCTCTTGATGAAACAATATAACCGTCATTATTATAAACTTTATAAGAAATGAATGATGTGCCTGCAATCGGCATACCTGTTTTATTTGAAACGCTCAGTACAGCCTTATCATATTTCTTTTCAAAAGTAATTGAGTTGATTACAACACCGTTAAGGTCAAGAGGCATTGCGTTAACCTGAATACCGTCAACAGTTGTCATATTGTAAGAAGGCACGTAAGAACACTTTACAACATTATTCTTAAAAAATACAACTTTTGCAGCATCTTCGTGAACATTCAGTTCAAGAAGGCAGGCTTCGTTATTATTCATATTGCGCACATGCAATGAGCGTTCGGTAATAAGAACATTTGTTGAGTCATAAACTCTGTATGTAAAATAAGAAGTATCATCAACAGCATAACCGGTATTGTTTCTTATAACAACCTGCATAATGCTTTTTGCTGAATTATAAGAAATTGACTCAATCTTAAGTCCGTTGAGAGTATAAGGCAGTTTATTTGCTTTGATACCGTTGTATTCCGCAAGTTCAATCTGTTCAACGAGAACATCGTCATTCTCTTTGAACTCATCAAGCTGAGATGCAACTCTGAGCACAAGACGGGCATCAGAAGCATTGATTCGCTTATCAAAGTTTACGTCTGCTCTGGCAAAAAGGCTGTCATCAAGCAGTTCGATCATAGCTGCGTGACGAAGAACTTTTCTCGCATCAATAGCATTTACTTTGCCGTTGAGGTCAACGTCACCGAGGAATACCGCATTTGCAGAGAAAGCTGCAACAAAAAGACACATAACAGTAATTGTCATTGTGAGTATAAGTTTAACAAGTTTTGATTTCATAATAAAAACCCCACTTTCTTGTTTATAATACAATACAATATCGGCAATGTCAATTATTCTGTTCAGATAAACAATATTTTATCTCCTTTTTGTCAACACAAACAAACATTATAAACAGAAAAACTAATAAAATCAAAACCACCCCGCCGAATAAAAATTCAGCAGAGCGGTTTATCATCATAAATCAACCTTCTCTGTTAT
The DNA here is from genome assembly GCA_045639185.1 of Acutalibacteraceae bacterium. Taxonomy (GTDB): domain Bacteria; phylum Bacillota; class Clostridia; order Oscillospirales; family Acutalibacteraceae; genus UBA1081. Next base: position 3,338 of record JAZUCO010000088.1, on the reverse strand, counting down.
CACCGTCAGGGTCACAGGAACTGCAATACATGTCATAGGCATTTCTTGTCTTATTGTTACAGGTGTCGCCTTTACCCATACAGAAATATGTGTTGCCGTCATCATAGTTATAATCTTTTCCGTCGGCATAATCTTTCATCCAGTCCTGAACATCATCCTGATAATCATCGTCATCAGAACTGCCTTTATTATAGCTTCCGCCGGATGAACTTTTGTAGGTTACTTCCGCAGATTCTGCCTCTTCAGCTTCATTATCTCCGAAGTTTGTCGAAGATGTTGAACATGATGCCAGCATAAATATGCTTACAATCAATGCAACTATACTTAAAAATGAAATCAGTACCTTACGCATTAATTCTACCTCCTTTCTGAATTAAAATAATTATTAAAATTTATTCTTTTTCTTAATCCAAATAATTCCATGATTTACCGTTTCCGTACAAATCATCTTCATCATAATGCCCATTGCCGTTATCATCATAATACCCGTCCTGATTGTACTTATAACCGTTACTGTCGGTATACCATTTAGAACCGCTGCTGTTACTGTTACAACCACCTAAAAGTGTAAAAATTATAGCCAACATAACCAATATTTCCGCCACAGGAATACGTTTCATAAAACTCCACTTCTTTTCTATGGAATATTTTCAGGTGTTTCGCGTAATAATAAAAAGATTTATTATTCTGATATAAATTTATTATACACCATATCAGGTGTAAATGTCAATACACCATATTTGATGTATTAAAATAAATTTGGTGATAAAAATGAAAGAATATCCTGAAATAATACGGGAACTGCGTGAAGATAATGATCTGACACAAGGTGAAATTGCAAAAATACTCGGAACAACACAGCAGGTCTATTCAAGATATGAAAAAGGAATCAATGAAATCCCTGTCAGACACATAATAACTCTTTGCAAATTTTATAAGGTTTCTGCTGACTACATTTTAGGTCTGGAATAACAGAAAAACCGCATCGGTTAATCCGATGCGGTTGATTTTTATTTTGTCATCATTTGCCGAAGGGAAACATCATTTTACTTATAAAAGAATGGATACATTATTTTATAAGTAATGATTCGCCTGTCATTTCCTTAGGCTGAGCAAGTCCCATAATATCAAGAAGTGTGGGGCAAAGATCACAGAGCTTGCCGCCTTCCTTGAGTTTGTAGTCACAACCGACTGTGATTACGGGTACGGGATTTGTTGAGTGAGGTGTGAATGCATCGCCTGTATCGTCGAGCATCTTGTCTGCGTTACCGTGGTCAGCAGTGATAATCATCTTACCGTCCATCTTAGCAACTGCATCTGCAACTCGGCCTACGCATTCGTCAACAGCTTCAACAGCAGCAAGAGCAGCCTCGAAAATACCTGTGTGACCAACCATATCGCAGTTTGCATAGTTGATGATGATAACATCATACTTGCCTGAAAGAACCTGTTCAACAACAGCATCTGTTACTTCGTAAGCACTCATTTCAGGCTTGAGATCGAATGTTGCAACGTCAGGTGAGTTGATAAGGATTCTGTCTTCACCGGGGAACTGAGCTTCAACACCGCCGTTGAAGAAGAATGTTACGTGAGCATACTTCTGTGTTTCAGCGATTCTGAGCTGTGTCATACCGAGTGATGAAATGTATTCACCCATTGTCATTGTAAGGTCTTCGTTGGGAAGAGCTACAGTTACGTTAGGCATTGAAGCGTCGTACTGAGTCATACAAACATACTTAACGGGGAAGAAACCGTTCTTTCTCTCGAAGCCGTTGAAATCGGGATCAACAAACATTCTTGTGAGCTGTCTTGCTCTGTCAGGACGGAAGTTGAAGCAGATAACGGAATCATTCTCTTTAATCATACCGTCTTTATCAATAACAACAGGAAGAACGAATTCTTCTGTGATGCCGTTTGCATATGATTCTTCCATAGCCTTTACGGGGCAGTCACACTGATTGCCTTCGCCGTAAACCATAGCAGCATAAGCCTTTTCTTCTCTGTCCCATGCAAAATCACGGTCCATTGCGTAGTATCTGCCTGAAATTGTTGCAATCTTGCCGAGGCCGATTTCTGCGAACTTGTCAAGACAATCCTGCATAAAGCCCTTACCTGACTCAACAGAAACGTCACGGCCGTCTGTAATAGCGTGAACATAAACTTTTTCAACACCCATAGCCTTTGCCATTTCTACAAGGCCGAAAAGGTGCTCGATATGGCTGTGAACACCACCGTCTGAAAGAAGACCCATAAGGTGAAGAGCAGTGCCTTTTTCCTTGCAGTTTTCCATAGCAGCACGAAGTTCTGCATTCTTTGCGAGTTCACCGTCTTTGATCATCTTTGAAATCTTAACGAGCATCTGATAAACAACTCTGCCGGCACCGATGTTTGTGTGACCGACTTCTGAGTTACCCATCTGACCGTCGGGAAGACCAACGTCAAGACCTGATGCACCGATAAGTGTGTTGGGGTTTTCTGCAAAAAGCTTGTCAAGACAAGGTGTCTTTGCAAACTCAATTGCGTTGCCCTTTGCTCCGGGGTTTGAACCGTAGCCGTCCATTATACATAAAACATAAGGTTTTTTCATTTTTTTATCCTTTCCAAATAAAACGGGCAAGGAGTTCCCTGCCCGAAATATTGACAAATTATTTTGAAGCAGCTTTAACGATGATTGAGAAATCTTCTGCCTTGAGTGATGCGCCGCCGATAAGACCGCCGTCAACATCTTCCTGAGCGAGGAGTTCATCAGCATTTGCAGCGTTCATTGAACCGCCGTACTGAACAACCATCTTGTCTGCTGCAGCCTGACCGTAAAGTTCAGCAACGCAAACTCTGATTGCGTGGTTAACTTCGTTAGCCTGTTCAGCTGTAGCTGTCTTGCCTGTGCCGATAGCCCAAACGGGTTCGTAAGCGATGATGATGTTGTCAAGTTCTGCTTCTGCAACACCGCCGAGAGCGATCTTTGTCTGCATACGAACAACTTCTTCTGTGATGCCCTGTTCTCTCTGCTCAAGGTATTCACCAACGCAAAGGATAACTGTAAGACCTGCATCAAGAGCAGCTCTTGTTCTCTTCTGAACAGTAACATCTGTTTCACCGAAGTACTGTCTTCTCTCTGAGTGACCGATGATTACATAAGGAACACCGATTTCTTTGAGCATCTTAGCTGAAACTTCACCTGTGAAAGCACCGCTTTCTGCCCAGTGACAGTTTTCAACACCGATTTTGATGTTTGAACCTTCTGCTGCTTCCATAGCTGCAAAAACGTCAATGTAAGGAACGCAGAGAACAACGTCACAATCTGCACCTGCAACGAGGGGCTTCATTTCTGCGATGAG
>JAZUCO010000087.1:0-3520 GCA_045639185.1 Acutalibacteraceae bacterium | reverse complement strand
GCTAAATTATTGTTTCAATTCGTAATTCGTAATTCGCAATGCGTAATTTCGGAACACCTTCGGTGTTGGATTTATAAAAATTGTTAAGCAAAACCTGTAGGGACCGATCCCCTGATCGGTCCGTCCGAGCTGACATCAGACTTTACGGAACGATGTCGGGCTGTTCCCTACACGATATTAATTAATCTGTGCGCTAAATTATTGTTTATCTTCGAGGTGAGATTATGAAAACCAGTACAAAAGCAAAGTTAAAAAAGGCATTGGCAGTCGGTTCAATCAGCTTGGTAGTACTTTACTGGATTATCGGTTTTTTCATTATGCTGATACCTGCACTGATGTTTCTTGCGTATATTTATGAAGTTCCCGAAGAGGAAAGAATAACCGAATTTGCAGACGGTTCTGTCTGTGAAAACACGGGCGGAGGAACTTATGACCACAGACTTTTTGACGGATATTATGTCTATCAGAATGATAATCTGTTTGCTAACCGTCTCAGTCATACAGAGAAAAAACTGAACATTCCTGAAGAATATCAGAAAGGTCTTATTTACAGATATGCTTTTGACTCCGACGGCTACATTGCATACAGATATCTTGAAGAATGGAACAAATCTGGTGACCCCGCCAGTTACTTATACATTTGGGATGATGAATACATTATAAAAGATTGCTCAATTCTTTATAATTGCAATACCGACGAAATCACCGTTTTTGACACCTTTGAAAAGCTTCGCGTATATTGTGACAGCAACGGCATAAACCTCGGCGCATGGTATAATTCCTGCGGTTACTGCTGTTATCAGGAAGAAGTTCACATCAGCAAAGGTAACTGGACTCTCACAGAAATTGTTTTTGACTATTCAGTCGTATGCTTCGGTTATGAAGAGTTTTTTGCAGGAATTGTTGATTCTTATTTTGAAACAGAAAACGGTTTCGGTTTTCATTTTCAGCACATTGAAAACAACGATGCGAACTGCCACAGTAATCCCGTGATTCCTTATTCCGAAAATGAAACAGTGGGCAAAAAACATTCTGCGCTTCTTGTTTTTTATGATGATGTGTATGCCGACAAATATGTGTACATCGACACAACCACAAACGAATACAAAATTTTTGACACGAAAAAGGAAATTAAAAATTATGTGAAATCTTTAGGCACCTCCCCCGAATGGAAAGACATAATGCAATAAATTATTGTTCACCAAATTTCTCCGTTGTTTTTTATATACAATGTCCAATTGACTTTATATAAATATATAGAGTAAAATCTAAGAAAAAAGCCACGGAGGTTTTTCTATGAAAATAACATTTATGGGTGCCGGCAGCACCGTTTTTGCAAGAAACGTTATCGGTGACTGTATGTGCACAGAAGCTCTGCGTGACAGCACTTTCGCACTTTATGATATTGATGCAAAACGCCTTGAAGAAAGCCGTGTTATCCTTGAAGCAATGAGAGCAACAAAAGGAAACTACGGTAAAATTGAATGTTATCTCGGTGTTGAACAGAGAAAAGATGCTTTAAGAGGTGCAAATTTCGTTATCAATGCAATTCAGGTAGGTCTTTATGACCCCTGCACAATCATTGACTTTGAAGTGCCCAAGAAATACGGTCTTCAGCAGACAATCGGTGACACACTCGGCATTGGCGGTATTATGCGAGCACTCCGCACAATCCCCGTTATGCACGATTTTGCAATGGATATGGCAGAAGTTTGTCCCGACGCTCTTTTCCTCAACTACACAAACCCCATGGCAATGCTTTCAGGCTATATGCAGAGATATACTCCCATTAACACTATCGGTCTGTGCCACAGCGTTCAGACCTGTTCTGAAGACCTTTTCAATCAGCTTGATATGAAAGATAAACTTGAAGGCAGAAAAGAACTTATCGCAGGTATTAACCATATGGCATGGCTTCTTGAAATCAAGGATAAAAACGGCAATGACCTTTATCCCGAAATCAAATCAAAGATTGATGCAAAGATTGAAGACCCCGAATTCGGCAACAAAGTACGTCTTGAATACATCAAGCACTTCGGTTATTACTGCACAGAATCAAGCGAACACAATGCGGAATACAATATGTTCTACATTAAGAGCAAATACCCCGAACTTATTACAAAGTACAATATTCCCATTGACGAATATCCCCGCCGCTGCGTAAATCAGATTGCAGGCTGGAAAAAGGAATATGAAGAAATGCTTGCAAACGGCGTAAAAGAACACAACCGTTCAAATGAATATGCTTCAAGAATTATGGAAGCTATTGTTACAGGCAATCCCGACCAGATCGGCGGCAATGTTATCAACACAGGTCACCTTATCACAAATCTTCCCGAAAATGCCTGCGTAGAAGTTCCCTGCCTTGTAAACGGTTACGGTATTCACCCCTGTCACGTCGGTGCTCTTCCCGTACAGTGTGCTGCAATGAATATGACAAATATCAATGTTCAGCTCCTTACAATTGAAGCTGCTGCAACACGTAAAAAAGAGCACATCTATCAGGCAGCAATGCTCGATCCTCACACAGCGAGTGAACTTGATATTGACACAATCAAGAAAATGGTTGATGACCTTATCGAAGCTCACGGAGATTACCTTCCCGCTTACCATTGATTTCAGATCCCCTCTCCGTGAGGGGATTTTTTTTATTTTGAATAGTATTTTTATGTAAATTTTCCTGTATTTTGTGATATAAAACATAAAAAAAATATTGCAAAAACGGAAATGATATTATATAATATATTGTCAGAAGATTTTGTATATTTTTCTCATCTAAAAGGAGATGTTAAATATGAGCCGTACCATAGGTACTGTATCACGCGGTGTAAGAGCCCCCATTATCAGAAATGGTGATGACATCGTTGAAATCGTTACAAATTCAGTTCTTGAAGCATCACAGGATGCAGGCTTTGAATTCCACGACAGAGATATTGTTGCAATGACAGAAGCTATCGTTGCAAGAGCACAGGGTAACTATGCAACTGTTGATGATATCGCAGAAGATGTAAAGGCAAAATTCGGCGGTGAAACTGTCGGTGTTATTTTCCCCATTCTCAGCCGTAACCGTTTTGCAATCTGCCTCAGAGGTATTGCAAAAGGTGCAAAAAAAGTTGTTCTTATGCTCTCCTACCCCTCAGACGAAGTGGGCAATCACCTTATCAGCCTTGATGCTGTTGACGAAAAAGGTGTAAATCCTTATACAGATGTTCTTTCTCTTGAAAAGTACCGTGAACTCTTCGGCTATGTAAAGCACAGATTCACAGGTATGGATTACGTTGCATATTACGAAGAGCTTATCCGTGAATGCGGTGCAGAAGCTGAAATCGTATTTGCAAACAATCCCAAGGCAATTCTTAACTATACAAAGAACGTTCTCTGCTGTGATATCCACACAAGACAGAGAACAAAGAGAATTCTCAAGGCTGCAGGTGCAGAAATCGTTCTCGGTCTTGACGAAATCCTCAATGCTCCCGTAAACGGCAGCGGCTACAATGCAGACTACGGTCTCCTCGGTTCA
>JAZUCO010000086.1:0-3583 GCA_045639185.1 Acutalibacteraceae bacterium | reverse complement strand
CATATGTAAACTCATACAACGAAAAATTCGGCGACCACAAATATCCCCTTTACAGCGGTGACGCAGCAAGAGTTTCACTCGGCATTTACGAACTTCTTTCTAAGGCTCAATAAAACGCATAACGGAGCATACGCAACACCGTAAGCTCCGTTTTCTCTTGGAATATACAACAAATCAGGTGATTTTCAATGAAAATATCAACAGAAATAGGTTCTGCCGCAAACATTATCGGTGAAGAAAAAGCCGTTGAGCTTGTTGCAAAAGCAGGTTTTGATGCATTTGACCTTACATTGACTTCAATGTGCAAGTTTGATTGGGGCAAAAAATGCCTCATTCCGAGTTCTCATCCGTTTCTGGGCAACGACTATCTTGCATTTGCAAGAAGAGTGAAACAAGCAGGTCTTGACAACGGTATTGTGTGCAATCAGTCCCACGCACCGTTTCCCACAGCAGTTCCCGAAATACGTTCATTCCTGAAAAGAGCAATTGAATGCACGGCAGAAGCCGGCGGAAAAATCTGCATAATTCACCCTATGAACAAAGGCACTACCGAAGAAAATGCAGAGATGTATGCAGAACTTCTCCCCTTTGCAAAAGAACACGGAGTAAAAATTGCAACAGAAAACATGTGGATATGGAATGACGAAAAGGACGAATCAATGTTTGCAGCCTGTGCAACACCTGAAAGCTTCAATGCACATCTTGACGCTGTGAATGACGATTCTTTCGTTGCCTGCCTTGACCTGGGACACGCAGAAATGAAAGGTGTCGGAACAAGTGCAACAGAAATGATTTATGCACTCGGCAACAGACTTAAAGCTCTTCATATTCACGACAATGACAAATGGCACGACAGTCATCAGATTCCTTTTACAATGGATATCAATTTTGACCCCATTATAAAAGCTCTTAAGGATATCGGTTACAACGGATATCTCACTCTCGAAGCAAACAGATACCTTTCAGGCTACACATCAGAAAATATTTCTGACGGCATCTGCAAAATGGCTGAAAGTGCAAAAAAGTTTGCAATGATGTTTGAAAATAAGTAAGAACGGAATTTTTTATGACTACAACAGAAATCATCGCACAGGCAATAGGCATTTTTGCAATGTGCTTCAATCTTTTTTCATACCAGCAGAAAACAAGAAAAGGTGCAATAATCTGTCAGCTTTTCGGCACAATCCTTTTTACGGTAAACTTCTTTTTGCTCGGTGCAATAGTAGGTGCACTTATGAATTTCATAGGTGCCGTCAGAGCTGTTATCTTCATAAACAAAGAAAAACTCAGAGCTGACCACATTGCCTGGTTTATAGGCTTTACGGCTGTTTATATTGTATCATACATTCTCACATTCACCGTTTTCGGCAAAGAAGCTGTGCCCGTAAACTTCATTATTGAAGCTCTGCCCGTAATCGGTATGATTGCAACAACTCACAGTTACCGCCTTACAGATGCAAAGGCTATCCGCAGATTCGGTCTTATAAGCTCCCCAGTATGGCTTGTTTATAATATTGTGAATTTCTCTGTGGGTGCAATAATCTGCGAAGTTCTCAGCCTTTGCTCCATAATTATCGGTATGATAAGACTTGACAGAAAAAAGAAACAGCCTTAATTACCGGGTCTCTGCGGTGTTTTATCATCCTCTTTTTTCCACCTTGCAGATTCTTTTCTGAGCCTTTCTGCAGTGACTTTATCAAGTCCCTGACCTATTGCGGGATATGTGTTATCTGACACCTGCGTAGGCTGAATGTTATATGTGCCGTAAAAATTTATCTGCTCAAAGGCATTTTCAGGCTGACTGTCATTATTTATCACTGACGGAGTCTTTATTTCTTTATCTTTATTCTTATCCAAAAAAATCACCTCGGTTTTAGTATTACCGAGGTGTTGTTTTTTATAAATTTTCAAGAAAATCGTGAAGAACATCAACTGCTGTACTGTCGGGCAGACATGCAAGTGACAACACGGGTACACCCATAGCAAATTTTTCTGCAATATCGCCTGCAACTCTGTTATGTACGCTTGTTATGGCAGACTGATAACAGCCTTCATAGACTGCCTTATATGCATTAAATCCGCTTAATCTGCTGATTGTATTCACCTTTGCCTGAGAAAGCCTTACAACGGCTTTTACAGGCATTTTTTTGTTTTTACAGATACCTGATGAACCTGAAAACGGCAAGCCTGACGCATAGCACACACCGTCTTTTACATAAAGCAAAGATTTATCACCGTTTATGATTTCAGCATTCCTGAACTTTTGCCACAAATCAGCCTGAGTTGATTTTCCCGTACCGCAGGGCGCTGTAAACAGAATTGCCTTGCCTTTATACTCAACAAATGATGAATGAAAAACAACTGCTCCGAATTGCTCTGCAATATCACCGAAATCAATAAGGTCAAAAACAAGCCTTGTCCAGATTTTACCTCTGTATTTTTCGGGGATAAATATATTATGAATACATGGCTCTGAATCATCCACCTTACGCACTGCATAAAATTCATCTGACCCGTCAAGATGATAATAAACAAAAATGCAGTTATCGCCCCTTGTGATAAGTGCCCTATCACCTGATTTTATCACTTCTCCTGAAACGACAATCTCATCGGTATAATCAAATTTTACCGTAATATCAGGAGTTTTCCCCTCTGTCAGGAATGCGACAAATTTATCATTCACCTGAAGCTTTTCGGGAGTTTCAACACCGATAACGATGATTCCCGTTTCAAACTGACAATAATGCATTTTATCACCTCGCATAATCGGATTTTATCATAATTCAACAAAAAAATCAACAGGACCTGCCTTACGGCAAGTCCTGAAAAGTTTTTAAGATATTACAGTTTCATTGCAACATCCCATGCCTGCCAGATAACAGTTCTGAGGTTGCCTACTTTGAATGCATCACCGATAACGTGAACGTGTTTTGGCTTGGGAGCGATGGGTGCGGGTTTGTAACCAACTGAAAGGATAACATTGTCGCAGGGAACTTCTGTTGCCTTGCCGTCCTTATCAACAACAGTTACACCGTCTGCACGTACTTCTGTTGTCTTTGATTCAAGATAAACGGGAACTTTGTTTGTCTTGAAGAAGTCACGAAGGAAGCTTGTGTTTGCAAGAGCAACACCGGGAGTTGTGATAAGGTCATCCTGCATTTCAATGATAACAGGCTTCTTGCCCTGAAGGTAGAGATCATAAGCAATTTCACAACCTGTAAGACCGCCGCCTACAACAACAACGTTGTCACCGACTGTCTTGTTGCCGAGAAGGTAATCAACAGCTTCAATACCGTATTCGTTAGCACCCTTAACAGGAATTCTGTTTGCTACAGAACCTGTTGCAACGATAACTTCGTCAGCACCGAGAGATTCGATATTCTTGATTTCTGTATTGAAATGTACATTAATGGGAAGCTTCTGAACTTCACGGATGTACCATGCAATAAGGTCACGGTCTTTTTCCTTGAATGAGGGAGCAGCAGCCGCAATGAATACCCCGCCGAGCTTATCACCCTTTTCATAAAGGTCAACCTTGTGACCACGCTTTGCACAGACGATTGCAGCTTCCATGCCACCGATA
>JAZUCO010000085.1:0-1736 GCA_045639185.1 Acutalibacteraceae bacterium | reverse complement strand
GCCTTTTTCTTCTCTCGCTTCGTGATTTCCGAAAACATAGGTCCAGTAAACACCGATATTCTCCATCATTTTTGCAAACTGGATTGCATCAATCTGCTGATATTTTGAAAGAATACAGTCGCCTGTAAGCACAACAAGGTCGGGTTTCAGATCAGCTATTCTGTCTGCAAGGTGCTGAAGAGTTCTGTTGTTCAGCTCATAATCCTCATCAATATGCAAGTCTGTACTGCAGAGAATTCTGAAATCATCGTCTGAAAAACTTCCGTCAGGATTCATTTTTGCAATATATGTTGAATTTTCGGTTGATTTAAGAATTTTTACACTCGTACCCATATGCTGAGTTTTAACTGCCGATAAAAATCTGTTTTTGCCGAGCTTTCCGTTTGTTAAATCATAAATGGGCTTCTCTGCTGCAATAATTGCTTTCATTGCATTCTGTAATATAAAACATCGCAATCCGTACATAATTCTACCTCGTAAATATTTTATCGGTATCATTATACCATAAGAACATTACTCAATTCAATCATTACGGATAAAAAGCATACTATACTTATTATAAATGCACAGCACGTCAATTTTTTTTGAAAAAATTCTCAATAATATTTTTCTCAGCTCAGCTCAAAATACTAAGGCAAACGCAAGTTAACGTGAAAGGAGTGCGAAACTCATGGCAAGCAAGAACAAGGCAAGTCTTGTACGCGAAGCAAGAGAAGCTCTCAATAAGTTCAAGATGGAAGCAGCTTCAGAAGTAGGTGTTAACCGCAAGCAGGGTTACAACGGTGACCTCACATCAAAGCAGGCAGGTTCTGTCGGCGGTCAGATGGTCAATATCATATGTCCCGGAGTCCGTTTTGACTTTATACGGAAAAACCGCAATATCAAAGGACATCAACAGACTGTTACATATAACGTAACTGTAGGAATATAGCCGTTTCCCTCACTTTCCCTCACGGGTCAGCGGGGAAAATATTATTATAAATAACCGCTCTTGTAAGAGCAGACTGATTATTGAACTCTTTATAATTTTCTGCTAAAATGGATTTATAATAAATCTACGGATGTGAAATTATGAACAACGTCACAGTAACAGATAACTCCATTTTATGTTCACGCAAGGGCGAGCTTGTAAGAATCAGCGTCTGCGGTGAAAATGCAATCCGTTTTCAGGGTTTTCCCGACTGCAAGGTAATTGACGAAGATTACAACCTTATGCCGCAGAAAACAGAGTGCATTATTGAAGCTCATGAAACATGGGCAACTATGACCTGCGGAAAACTCAAATGTATGATAGGTACAAGCGGAAGGGTTGTTTTCCATTCAGACGGCAAAGAGATTCTGACAGAAAAGCCTGAGCTTACCTTTGAAGACGGATACCGCAATTACACAAACAAGGGCAGCGGTCTGTGGTCTGCAAGAGTGACCTTCAATCCCCACGACGGTGAGCATTTCTTCGGTATGGGTCACAGCTGGGACAATGGCTTTGACCTTAAAGGCTCAAGTATAGACATAAGAAATGTCAACGCAAAATGCACTATTCCTTATGTTTATTCTTCACTCGGCTACGGCTTTTTATGGAATGTTCCCTCAACAGGTCTTTGTGAATTATCAAACAATCGCACCCGTTGGAACAGTGACTGCTGTCACGCTATTGATTATGTTGTTATTGCAGGTACTCCTGCAGAGTGTTGCAGTACACTTGCCGATATTACAGGTCACGCATCAGAAATGCCCGA
>JAZUCO010000084.1:0-7484 GCA_045639185.1 Acutalibacteraceae bacterium | reverse complement strand
TTTGATGCAAATAAGCACACACTTGTTCAGAAAGATGCAAAGGCTCCCACTTGCACAGAAATTGGTTGGGATGCATACGAATCCTGCACAGAGTGTGACTACACAACATATGAAGTACTTCTTGCTGACCCCGATGCTCACAACTTCGAGGACGGTAAGTGTGAATGCGGTTATGTATGCACACATGAAACCTACAGCGAGGGCGTTTGTGTTGAATGCGGTGAAGTAATCTACACCTACGATGAAGCAACCGACACCTACACAGTTTACACTTTTGCAGGTCTCGAAACTGCGCTAACAGCAGGTGGAAATATTATTTTGGGCGCTGACATCATAAGAGAAAACACAAAGGATATAACTGCTGTACCTGAAAATATTACTGCTGTGCTTGACTTGAACGGAAAGACTATTACATCCGCTCCGGCAGTTCCAGGTGTTAATTATGAGATTATTTGTGTAAACGGTAATCTTACAATAAAAGATAGTGATACAAATGGCACTATTACGGCAAACAGTGTTATTTCTTGCATTTATGTTGAAGGTGGTAATTTAACAATAGAAGCAGGTAATTTTATCTGTGACCCTGATTTATCATATGCTGTTGATGTTTTTAGCGGAAATGCTGTTATCAATGGTGGTACGTTCACTAATTTAAATGTTTTAGATGAGGGTAAAGCAGTTATAAATGGTGGTGAATTCCAAAATTATATTTCTACATCGGGAAGTTTAATCATCAATGGCGGTACATTTTATGGAGAGGAATACACTTTTGGTACTTTTGGTGGTAACTGGGTATTTGATATCTATGGCGGTGAATTCCACGAAGACCCCTCAAAATATGTAGCCAACGGTTATGAAGCAGTAGCAAATGAAAACGGCACATGGACAGTTGTTTGTGCTCATACTGATAAATTAGTTCAGGTTGATGCAAAGGCTCCCACTTGTACAGAAATCGGTTGGGATGCTTATGAGTATTGCACAGCTTGTACTTATACAACTTATGTTGAAATTCCTGCATCACACAAAATTGAAAAGGTTGATGCAAAAGCTCCCACTTGCACAGAAATCGGTTGGGATGCATACGAATACTGCACAGCTTGTGATTACACAACTTATGTTGAACTTCCTGCTGACCCCGATGCACACACAGATGCAGATGGCGACTATATCTGCGACCACGGTTGCGGTTATGAATACGAAAAACCCGTAACTCCCGAAGAACCCACTCCTGAAGAACCCACTCCTGAAGAACCCACAGAAGATACTATCTGTGAGGATTGCGGTAAGGTTCACGACGGATTCTTTGCCGAACTTATCTGCTTCTTCACAAGAATAATCAACTTTATCAAAAATCTTTTTGCATAAGGATAAAAATAATACCGTCGGAGAAATCCGGCGGTGAATTTTTTATATCGGCAAATTAAGTGCAAATCCGGCTATAATACCGACAACTGCGGATATCACTATTATAAGAATCGGATGAACTTTCTTGAATGCAAGAACGCTCATAACAGCAAAAAGAGCAAGTGAAATGTAAAACTCAACACTTGTAAAAATAGCAGTAGAAAAACCGTTAGGTACAAAAACAATCAGCGCCATAGAAATAACTGCTGATGCAATAAGTCCTACTGCGGCAGGTTTTAGACCTGACATAGCACCTTTTACAAACTTATTTTTTTTGAATTGCTCAAAAATCTTTGCAACCACAAGAATGATGATGAAAGAGGGGAGCACTACACCGAGTGTTGCGCATACACCGCCAAGAAGTCCTCCCATCTGTGTACCTATATATGTTGCCATATTTATTGCAAAGGGACCGGGTGTGCTTTCGCTTACAGCGATAAAGTTTATAAGGTCTTCCATCGGAATCCAGTTATGCGCAAGAACTTCCTCCTGAATAAGAGGGAGCATTGCATAACCTCCGCCGAAAGTGAAAAGACCGATTTTGAAGAAAGTGATAAAAAGTTCCCAGAAAATCATATCTGCTTCTCCTTTCTTTCCTGAATAAGAGAAGTGACAATTCCGAAGACAGCACTGCCTGCAATGATAAACAGAACATTGATTTCAGTAAATACTGCAAGAATGAATGAAAGTGCCACAATAATATAAGGAATAACTGATTTTTTCACCTTTTTGAACATTGTCCAGAGTGACTTGAGAATCAGCGCAAGAACACCTGCACGTATACCGAAGAATGCATATTTTACAGCCTGAATATCGTGGAATTCCTTGAGAAGAAGTGAAATAATTGAAATAATGATATAAGATGGGAGCACAACACCGAATGTTGCGCAGAATGAACCCCAGAAACCTGCAACTTTATAACCTACAAATGTTGCTGAATTTATAGCAATGGGACCGGGTGTGGACTCTGCAATGGCAATGATTTCGAGAATATCATCGTCAGAAATCCATTTGTTTTTTTCAACTGTTTCTCTCTGTATTAGAGGAATCATAGCATATCCGCCACCGAAGGTGAATGCGCCGATTCTGAGGAATGTCAGAAACAGTTTAAGGCATCTTTTAGCTTTTTCCATTAAATATAACTCCTTAAAATTTATCTTTGATAAGTATATCAAAGTGTGTTTTATAAATCAACATTATTTACAGAAAATAGTTAACAAACAACCGATAAATAAACTCTATATTGCTTGACAAAATGATGAATTTATCGTAAAATTTATTAGTGAAATTTGAAAAAAGGACTGATACTATGAAACTTTCTTTTCGTTGGTACGGTAAAGATGATAAAATAACACTTCAGCATATCCGTCAGATTCCAGGTATGGATTCAATTGTAACAGCTGTATATGATGTTCCCGTTGGTGAAGTATGGAGTCGTGAAAGCATTGCAGAGCTTAAAAAAATGACAGAAGATGCAGGTCTCAAGTTCGATGTTATCGAATCTGTTCCTGTTCATGAAGATATCAAGCTCGGCAAACCCACTCGTGAAAAATATATTGAAAATTATTGTGAAAATATCAGAAGACTCGGTGAAGCAGGTGTAAAATGTATTTGCTACAACTTTATGCCAGTTTTTGACTGGACAAGAACTCAGCTTGACCACGTTCTTCCCGACGGTTCAACTTCACTCGTTTATTATCAGGAGCAGGTTGATAAGGTTGATCCTCTCAAGAGTGATTCAGACCTTACACTTCCCGGATGGGACGCTTCTTACACAAGAGATGAACTCGCATCAGTTGTTGCAGAATATAATGCAATGACTGAAGAAGATCTCTGGGATAATATTAAATATTTCCTTGAAAAAGTTATTCCCGTTGCTGCTGAATGCGATATCAATATGGCTATTCACGAAGATGATCCCTGCTGGAGCATTTTCGGTCTTCCCAGAATTATTACAGATGAAAAGAATCTCGACAAATTCCTTTCACTTGTTGATGATCCTCACAACGGTCTCACATTCTGCGTAGGTTCTCTCGGTTGTTCAAATAAGAATGATGTTGTTTCAATGGCTGCAAAATATGCAAAAATGGGCAGAATTCACTTTGTTCATATGCGTAATGTTGCTGTGCTTGATAACGGTTTTGAAGAAAGAGCGCATCTTTCATCCTGCGGCAGTATCGATATGTATGCTGTTATGAAAGCTCTTCACGATAACGGTTTCACAGGTTATGTAAGACCTGACCACGGCAGAATGATCTGGGGCGAAACAGGCAGACCCGGTTACGGTCTTTTTGACAGAGCTCTCGGTGCAACATATCTTAACGGACTCTGGGAAGCTATTGAAAAGGCTTCAAAGTAAGGAGAATACAAAATGAACGAAATTCTTAAAGAAATAAGCAAAATAGGCATTGTTCCCGTTGTTAAAATTGATAACGCAAAGGATGCCGCACCTCTTGCAAAGGCACTTATCAATGGTGGTCTTCCTTGTGCTGAAGTAACTTTCAGAACTGCTGCAGCAGAAGAAGCAATTGCAATTATGGCAAGAGAATATCCCGATATGCTTATCGGTGCAGGTACTGTTCTTACAACAGAGCAGGTTGATAAAGCAGTTAACGCAGGTGCAAAGTTCATTGTTACACCCGGTTTTAACGAAAAGGTTGTTAAATACTGTGTGGACAATAATATTCCCGTTACACCCGGTTGTCCCTCAACTTCAGACATTGAAGCTGCCATTGCTCTCGGTCTTGATGTTGTTAAATTCTTCCCCGCAGAGAATCTCGGCGGTATCAGTATGATCAAGGCTCTTGCAGCCCCCTATGTAGGTATCAAGTTTATGCCCACAGGCGGTATCAATGCAAAGAATATCAATTCATACCTTGATTGTGACAAAATCCTTGCTTGCGGCGGCAGCTGGATGGTTAAGGATACACTCATCAACGAAGGCAAATTTGATGAAATTGAAGCTCTTACAAAAGAAGCTGTTGCTAATATGCTCGGTTTCAAGCTTAGCCACCTTGCAATCAACTGTGAAGATGAAGCTAAGGCAAAAGCTGTTGCAGATATGTTCACACTCTGCTTCAATTTCTCTCAGAAAGAGATTCCCGTAAGCTATTTCTGTACAGATGCTATCGAAGTTATGAAATTCAACGGCAGAGGAACAATGGGGCACATCGCTGTTAAGACAAATTATATGGACAAAGCTGTTGCATACCTTGAAAGAAAGGGTATTGCACTCGATTATGAATCAGCAAAATATGATGATAAAGGAAATATGAATTTCATTTATCTTGCAGAAGAATTCGGCGGTTTCGCTGTTCATCTTTGCCTTTAATATTCAATTTGAATGCCTGTTGCAATGACAGGCATTTTTTTTGTACTTATTCTATAAAAAAATACAAAATATGACTTGCGTATATATTGAAAATATTAAATAAGTATGTTATAATTATTAAAATTTAATTAAAGGAGATGATTACAATGAGTGAAAAATTTGATAAAGCCGTTACTACCGTCAAAAACTTTGCAACGGAAGTAAAAACTCATTGGAACACTCCGGCAGAAGGTAAATATGTTCCTTATAAAGAATATAAGGACGTTATTATCGGTGTCGGTGCCAACTATACCGGCTCAAAGATACTTGAGTATATCGGTTTCTGGTCAAGTTGCTTCCTTATTATGTATCACTATAAGTTGCCCTATCTCACATTTTCTGTTATAGGTCTTCTTAATATGCCTCTCGGATATGTCACAGCTCTTATCTGGTGGTACGTTTGTGATAATCTTGGTTTCCTGCAGAAGAAAAAAGAAAGATTGATTTATCTGATTTACGGTTTAATGTTGTTCTTCGGTATATCAACTCTTATTTTTGACTATTCAAAGCTTTTTGATCAGTCAGGCTCATTTATTACTATGCTGAACAGTTTTGAAGGTATGAATGCGACTGCCTGTTTCAAGACATTCGGTACCCATTTCCTTTATTCGGGTTGGGTTGGTGCAAGAAACATTTTCTGGCGTAAAAAACTTCTTCCCAAATACGGCAGATATAAATATTCACTTTATTGTGATGTTGTGCCCAAGTGTGTAATGGTTTTCCTTATCGGTTGGCTTCCTGTTTATAATATTACCGATGTTGCAACAAGAGTATGGGTTGCTAATCTTCTTTTTGCTACATATAATGTTTTCGGTTTCGGTAATGTTCTTGAAGAATGTACAAAGCGTATCAGCCCGAATCTTCAGGAAAGAATTCTTGTCAGAAGTTATCCCGTAAAGATTTCACATATTTTCAATTCGATTCTTGCAATTATTCTTCCGGCTATTGTAGGTATGTTACGTCACGAATGGCAGGATATCAATTTCTACAGATTTGTTATTCCTATCACATTTACAATTTCTGCTGCATTTACAATGTTCCTTGCCGGCAGAATCAAAGAAAGAATCCCTCAGCCTCCGATTGAGGAGAAAGTCCAGATTAAGTTCTGGGATGGTATGTTGGGTGTTCTCAAGAATAAATATCTGCTTATCAATACCATCGTAGGTCTTATTGATGCTCTTGGTAACGGTATGTTGCCTTTCGCAACAATTCTTTATTTCTACACATTCCGTCTCAGCGGTCTTCCTTATTCACTTATTGTTGCACTTATTTCATTTGCAGGTACTCCGCCTGATCTTCTCTCACCCTGGTTCCTCAAGAGATTTTCATATAAGCAGATTATGATTTTCTATCAGCTCAGCCGTGCAATCGGTAATGCAATCATTGCAGTTGCTATGTGGACACTCGGTGATAACCTTGCACTCTGCGGTACAATCTGTATTATCGTTCTCTTCTTTATGGAAATGACAAAGACAGTTCCCACAACTGCAGGTCACGATATGGGTGTCAGAATCAACGACTATCAGATGTATCTTTCCGGTGAAAGACTTGAAAGCTTCGGTGGTATTTTCGGTTGGTTCACAGGACCTATAACAACCTTCATCGGTCTTATTATTCCTATTTTCCTTCTCAAATACGGCTTTAACAGTAACTGGGAAATCCTTTTCTTTGACGGTTCAAGAAGAAACATTGTTGTTATTCCCATTATTGTTGACACAATAGGCTTCTTCCTTATGACAATTCCGTATCTGTTCTGGGATTATGACAATAAGAAACAAAATCTTGTTATGGAAGTTCTCAAGCGTCGTGCAGAAGTCACCGAAAAGAAGGCAGAACAAGAAGGTAAATCAACTGCCGGCAGCTATAAAGGATAAGAGGTGATAAGTTCATGAATAAAAAAGAAAGAAAAGAAAAGAAAGTAAAAGGTGAAGTTCTTCAGGAAGAAATTCATCTTGATATCCCTGAGGATGAAATATGGACTTATCAGATTGAAGGTCTCGCTGCACCTCATATCAATAAACCTTATAAATACTATAACCTCAAAAAGGCAATTTTCGTAATCGTTATCATTATTGCTGTTTCACTTTCGATGTATTTCAGTATTATGGCGCTTCAGAATGAAACCTTTGAATATACTCAGCTTGAAAACGGTTATGAATTCACTAAATTCAGCAATACGGGATATCTTTATGAACTTGATATTGATTATGTTTCAGAGGTTGAATATATTGCAGGTAATAATGACCCTTCAACAAACTTCTCTGTTGTAAAGGACGAAACAAAGCCTATTACGTCTGTCAGACAGTTTACGCTCAACTGTGACGACAAAATAAGGACAATCAGAATCGGTCCCGATGTTGAATATGTTGACGAAAAAGCATTTTATTCTTGCTGGGCATTGCAGAATATTGAGGTTGATGAAAACAATCCCAATTACTGTGACATTGACGGTGTTCTTTATACAAAGGATATGACAGAGGTTCTCTGTTATCCCTGTGACCACGACGAATACCTCAGAAATAAATACGGCTATGAAAAAGAGCTTTTTACCGCTGATATCACTCCCGAATACGAGAGAGACATTCAGACCTATGTTGTGCCTTCAACTGTAACAAGAATCGGTGCAATGGCTCTCAACTACGCAAACCTGAGAGCGATTTACCTTCCCGAAGGTCTTGAAGAAATCGACACTCTTGCGATTTTCAAGCTT
>JAZUCO010000083.1:0-9209 GCA_045639185.1 Acutalibacteraceae bacterium | reverse complement strand
ATCGGTCTTTATTCATCAAACGGTGATTATACCTGCGAGGATTTGCCTGCAACCCTTGGTAATGAACTTAAAGATGCAGAAACCTTTGCCCGTTGGGGTGTAGAGTATTTTAAGTATGATTTTTGTCATAATATCAGAATTCCCTCTGTAGCACCTCTTATTGAAGCTCTTGAAATAAAACAAGGTAACAATATAACTGTGCTTACTGCTGATAATGCGAAACTCGAAGGCTTTGCACGTGTTGAAAAATCAGAAAAGCTTGCAAATAAAAAATATATAAGCTTTCTAGGTCACGGAAAAGGTAAGGCTGTTTTTGAAACTGAATCAGGCGAAGATTGTCTTTGTGATATGACGCTCTGCATCAAAAAGTGCGGCAGATTTGAAAAATATCTTATCGTGCAGGTAAATGATGAATATTATGAAGTTTTCTTCCCGTTTACGAAAAGCTGGACTGTTAGCGGTAGAAATCAGTTGAAAGTTAAGCTTAAAAAGGGTAAAAATATTATTAAACTCTACAATCCAGTATGCACAAGAGCAGACAGCTCATATATTCAGTATAAGAGAATGGGTGAAGCTCTCAGAAAAGCTTCTGACGGAAAGATTACATATTCAATCTGTGAGTGGGGAAGAAACAAGCCTGAAAAATGGGCTTGGAATGCAGGTAATCTCTGGCGAATTTCTCCTGATATAATTCCTAACTGGCACTGGATAAATGTTTTATACAGAATGAATATAAAGCTCAATGAGTATGCAGGTCCCGGTCATTGGAATGATCCCGATATGCTTGAAGTCGGCAACGGCAAACTTACTTACGAGGAGAATAAAACTCACTTTTCTTTATGGTGTATGATGGCTGCACCGCTTATTCTCGGCAATGATATCAGAAAACTTCCCGATGATAAAAATACTCTTGAGATTATTTCAAACAAAGAAATGATAGCTGTCAATCAGGACAAAGCAGGTTTTCAGTGTGTAAGATTCAGGAATACTATGTGTTTTGATTACCTTTTCAAACAGCTTGAGAATGGTGAGTTTGCAGTATGCATTTACAATAAGTCAAACACAAAAAAACGTGTGATTTTCAATGTGGGGGACGTTCCCAATATTGATACAAAAAACATAAAAAAATATAAGGAAATCTGGAGCGGAAATGCAGTTTCAGATGGCTCAGAACTGATTTTACAGCCTCACGGTTGCGTTGTAATCAAAGGATTTAACTGAAAAATCTCCGTATTGCGTCATTGCAATGCGGATTTTTTATGTATTTTTGTGGTTTTTCAGCCTTATGCATTTTGTGTTCAAAAAAAACAGAATCATTACAAAGTACTATATATGGGTATGTATAACTATATAACGTAGAATGTCAATAAAAATACAATAAAAAATAAAAAAACAGCCATTTTTGTAAGACCTTACAAATTTTCAGGTGTCAATTGGCAAAAAATGACATTTGCTATTGATGAATTACCAATTAATTGGTAACTAATCCAGTTATCTGATAGTGCAATTTGTCATTTTGCACAAAAATTAGCCCTTTTGTTTTCTTGACATTATTAAGAAAGTTGCCTATAATGACGGAGTCTTGTAACAGTAGTGTATATAAGCTGTGAATAAACACTAAATTTATTCATTAATTCACAGCAAAAAACATCAAAGAGGAGACACTTTATGAAGAAAGTAGAAATCAACCTTTCTTCTGCCCGTAAAAAGATTTTAGCAAAAAGATGTGCAGCAGTAGTTTCTGCAACAGCAGTGCTTTTCACATCTATGACATTCTCGGTTCGTTATTCAACCCATGCAAAAGCATCAGAGGTATATGTGAGTGACGGATTAGGCGGTCAGAAGGTAATTGAACTTTCGGAATCAGTTTTACCACAGGATACTCAGATAAAAGAGACTGTGGTCGAGTTTTCAGACAATGTAATTGTTGAAGACGAATCATTAGTATCAGAAGAAGAATTTTCATCAGGTTCCGAAGGCGACAAGGAAGTAAAAACTGAAGCAAATGAAAAAGAAGATGTTGCTGAATCAGTAACAGAAGAAACTGTTTCTGAAACAACAGAAGACAGCACTCTCGGTCAGTCAGTTCCCGTTGTTACAGAAAAGGGACAATATACTTTTGATCAGCTTGGAATTACTCAGATTTCAGACATCGAAGTACCCGACGATATTCTTTTTGATGAAAACGGAATTCCCGTTAATTATTCAAAAAAGCTTACAGGTATCGCATCAGCTTACCATATGGGACATACAACATCAACAGGTACAAGTGTACATCCCGGTGTTGTAGCGGTTAACCCCAATATCATTCCTTATGGATCAAAGATGTATATCGTAACAGATGACGGTTGGGTTTACGGTTATGCCTCTGCAGAGGATACAGGCGGATTCATTTACTGGGACAATGCTCCCATTGCTGACCTTTATGTTCACTCATTGGATTTTGCATATGAGTGGGGAAGACAGCAGGTTTCAATTTATATTTTTTAACAAGACAGCAGAAGTAAAAAATTACTTCTGCTTTTTTCTTTTTACTTGCATTTTTTGTTTTATTTTGGTATAATTGCATTATTGAATTAAGAAATTTGTAAAGGGTGAAATTTCAATGAGAAAATTTATTGCTGTTCTGATTTCTGTACTTGTTGTATGCACTTCAGTTTTCTCAGTTACTGCTTATGCAGAAGAAACTGAAATGTCATATGATACCCCTGTTATTGTTATCCGAGGTATAGCTTTTAACGGTCTTACAATTGATGCAGGAACAGAAAATGAACGTACTTGCCTTGTAATGCCTGAACAGGATGACATAGTTTCTCTTGTGCTCAATCTTGGTAAAACTTACATTTTTGAAAGAAGACTTGATGTTGATGCAATTGCTGAAACTGCTTATGATGCATTGGGCGGTCTCAGATGCGATGAAAACGGTAATTCCGTATACAATGTAAGTTACAAGCAG
This sequence comes from Acutalibacteraceae bacterium, assembly GCA_045639185.1. Classification (GTDB taxonomy): domain Bacteria; phylum Bacillota; class Clostridia; order Oscillospirales; family Acutalibacteraceae; genus UBA1081. The sequence goes on along the minus strand of JAZUCO010000083.1, from coordinate 6,253 downwards.
TATCCTCTTTCTTCAGATAATTATCCCTGGCTTTATGATGATGAAGGTCCAGGTGAATGGGGTGTATTTTCATCTGCTGTAGATTGTTACGGTGCAGATAAAGTTTATTTCTTTACTTATGACTGGCGTTTGGATCCTACAGATATATCAGACGATCTTCATACTATGATTGAGCGTGCAAAAGCTCAGCATAACAGTGAAAAGGTTGACGTTGTCTGTTGCAGTATGGGCGGTATTATCGCTGACTGTTATATTGCTGAATACGGCTATGAAAGTCTTGATACTGTTGTATTTGATTCATCTGCGTTTTGCGGAACACATTTCGCAACAGATCTTTTCCAGGGTAAAGTTCTTATTTCTGCAGAAATGATCAAATATTTCCTTGCAGATCTCCTCGGCAATGAGCTTATTCCCGAGATTCTTTACAGAGTCGGTGTATGTGAAATAGTTTCTGACTTTGCAATGAAAATTGTGGGTGAGTATAAAGACGAAATCTATGAAAAGGCACTTCGTGATCTTTTCACAACTATGCCTATGCTCTGGGCGCTTGCACAGCCTGATGAATATGCAGCTTGTGTAGATTATCTTTTCCCCACAGATGAACTCAAAGCTCAGTATGCAGGTCTTCTTGACAGAGTAGACAATCTTTACGACACACTTATTGATATGGATGAACTTCTTCTTTCACTTCCTGAAAATGGTGTAAAAGTTGCTGTTCTTGCATCATATAACGCTCAGATGCCTCCCGTTTATGAATCAGCAATGACAACAGGTGACACACTTCTTGAATCAGACTACATGCTCGGCAGAGCTACTGTTGCAAATCTCGGCAGTACTCTTGGTGATGATTACACAGGCGAACGTGTATCTGCAGACAAGTGTATCGATTTGTCAAATGCTCTGTTCCCTGAATATACCTGGGCAGTAAAAGACGGTACTCATATTCTCGGTGATTACGGTACTGACGCAGCAGAGCTTCTTATGCTCATTCTCGGCAGCAAGGAACAGCCTACTGTTGATTCATTTGAAAAATTCCCTCAGTTTATGATTATGAATGAGGATGAAGAGCTTCTTCCCTTGGAATAATAATTAATGCAGACAGTCTTTGACTGTCTGCTGTTTTTTTATATGTGATGGAAAAACTTGCATTTTTTTTCTTATTATGATATAATACCGTCATTGAAAGGGGAGATCTTTATGAAGAAATTTATCAGTATTTTATTGACACTTGCTCTTTTGTCCGGTATTTGTGTTACTGCATTCGCTGAAGAGACAGTAACAGCAAATGAACTTCTTGATTCAGAATATCCTTTTGTTGTCTGCCGTGGTATGGATTTTGACGGCCTTACAACAGACCTTGGGCTTGAGACAGAGAGAAATGCTCTCAATCCCATTGAAACATCAGACATTATCTCAACACTTGCAAAATGTGTAGGAAACGCTGTCAAAGAAGGTACTATAGACGGTATTATGCCTCCTCTTATGGAGTATCTTGAATATGTTATGGGCGGTCTTGCTTGTGACGAAAACGGTGAATCAGTTCATAATACTACAATGAAGAGTTATCCTCTTGCTATAGGTAATTATCCTGATTATCTTGAAGAACACAGTGAAATAGCACCTATGGAACACGGTATCGTTATGGAAGGTGTTGAAAGATACGGTGCAGACAAAGTGTATTATTACGCATACGACTGGCGTTATTCACCTGTTGAGACTTGTGACGGTCTTAATGAAATGATTGAACTTGCAAAGGCTGAACACGGCACAGATAAGGTAAATCTTGTGTGTGCAAGTATGGGCGGTGCCGTTGTTGATGCATATATTTATGAATACGGCTGTGAAAGCCTCAATAAATGTATTTTTGACGGAACAGTATTCTGCGGAACTTATGTTGTAACAGACCTTTTTCAGGGCAAGGTACAGATTACAGGTACAGGTCTTGAATATTTCCTTTATGATAAGATGGGTGATAACAATTTCCTTGTAAAAACTCTCAGTACATCAGGTCTTCTTGATGCTGTTGCAGGTCTTGCAATGAAGTTTGTTGACAGATATAAGGGCTATGTTTATGATAACTTCCTTCGTGATACATTTGTAACAATGCCTGCACTGTGGGCAATTGTTCTTCCTGAGGAATATGACGCTTGTATTGAGTATATGTTCCCCACAGAGGAAGATAAGGCAAAGTATGCAAATGTCATTGCTCAGGCTGACGAACTTCACGAAATAATGTCAGGTATGGATGAACTTCTTCTTTCACTTCCTGAACAGGGTGTAGAAGTTGCAGTATTTGCAGGTTATGATATGTCACCCGTTCCTGTTTATGCACGCTCAGCCTCACACGGTGACAATGTTCTTGAATCTGCACTTATGCTCGGCAGAGCAAGAGTTGCAAACTTCGGTGAAGAACTTGACGGTGACAGCTTAATGATGTCACCCGATAAGCAGGTTGATCTTTCAACATGTCTTTTCCCCGAATATACATGGGCAATCAAGGATATGCCTCATGTTTCCTGCGGATATGGTACTGAAATGTCAGATTTCCTTTTCTGGCTTGTGGAATATGACGGTCAGCCTACTGTATATTCAAATCCTCAGTATCCTCAGTTTATGATTTCATCAGCAGATGAAATGCTGATTCCTTTTGAATAAAAAATACTCCGGCGGTTATTCCGTCGGAGTTATTTTTTGCTCTTTTTTAAGGTTTTTGAAGAACCATATAAGGAATGGTACGCTTACGAGGAAAGTTAGTGCGTCAGAAATCGCCTGTGAATACTCTATTCCCGTTAATTCAAACATTTTAGGTAAAACTACTATCAGAGGGATAAAAAACAGTCCCTGGCGGCAGCAGGAGAGTATTGTGGCAGGTATCGATTTGCCGACTGATTGAAGAAGACAATTTGCAACGATTGTTGTTGCCATAAGAGGCATCGCGATGGCTTGTGACCTCATTGCCATTGAGCCTATTTCAATAACAGCAATATCCTCTGCTCGGAAGATTTTCATTATATCAGGAGCAAAAGCAAAGATTCCCGCTGCAAGTAAAGTCATCAGCACAGTATCAGTTATAATTGTGAATCTGAAAGCCTTTCTTACTCTGTCAAATCGTTTTGCACCGTAATTGAAACCTGCAACAGGCATAAATCCTTGGCCTATACCGATGCAGATGCAGAAAACAAGCATTGCAACCTTTGTGGTAATTGACATTGCAGCAATTGCTTCATCACCGTAATTATTGGCTGCTTTGTTGAGCATAACTGTTGCTACGCTTGCAAGCCCCTGACGTGTGAGTGATGGCATACCAGTGAGAATTATTTCCCAGTAATTCTTTATTTTTAATGATATATTTTTTATGCTTAGTTTTATATTGCTCTTTTTGAAGATAAACATTGAAATCAGAATAAGAAAGCTTATAGCCTGACTGATAAGTGTTGCAAGCGCCGCACCTGCTGTTTCCATCTTCAGATTGAAAATAAAAATCGGGTCAAGAATTATATTCAGAATTCCACCTGTTGTAAGACCTATCATTGAAAGAGCAGCTTTGCCTTCTGAACGAAGTATATTATTGAGAACAAATGATGCACAGATGAAAGGAACGCCCCAGATTATATAGTTTCCGTAAGCTATAGTGTACTCAATGTTTGTGTCTGTAGCACCGAGAAGCCTCATTATCTGCGGAGTGAAAAGAAGACCCGCAATCATTATGATTAATCCGATTGCAATTGCGGTAAAAAAAGCAGTTGATGCATATACATCAGCGGCTTTTTTATTTTTTTCACCGAGTCTTCTTGCAAGAAGACTTCCTGAACCCATACCGAGTGTGAATCCTACAGCCTGCACAATTGTTTGCAGTGAAAAAACAATTCCAACAGCACTGCTTGCGCTTGTTGACAGCTGTGATACAAAAAAAGTATCTGCAAGGGAGTATATTGATGTTACAAGCATACTCACGGTTGTAGGTAATGCAAGTTTTGACACAAGGCGGGGGATAGGCGTTTGCGTCATTTTTATAAATTGTTTTTCGTCACGACCCATTATTATAGTCTGCCTCTCAATAAATTATCATTTCTTCATCGCCATCATCATTGTGAAGACCGAAAGCTTCGTTTTTGTCACTTAAAAAAACTTTCAGATATGAATCAAAGTGTGAAGAAAGGCTGTATTTGCAAAAGTCCTCTTTATTTATCCAGAAAACTTCGCCCTCTTCTGTTTTATCCAGAAGTTCACCTGAAAATTCATTAGTCTTAAAAAGTATAACAATGTATCTTCTGTCAGTATCTTTATGGCACCAATGAACTGTGCCGCAGATTTGAGGATTTCTGATATCAAGACCGGTTTCTTCTTTGGCTTCACGAATTGCACTTTCTGTAAAGCTTTCACTTTTTTCGATATGACCGCCCGGGAAGGTAATTCCTTTCCAGTATTTTACTCTGTTCTGAACAAGTACCATGCCGTTCTGAGGATTTTCGATCATTATCATATTAGTAAGTTCACAATCCATAATTCCACCTCTAAAATTCAAAGCCGTATCCGTAGATACAGCCTTGAAATGATTTTAATATTCAATTACACCTGTGAAGATAAGGTCTGTTGTACCTTCAAGAGTGATTTCATCGTCTGTGTAATTAACGATAAGATCGCCGCCCTTGAGTTTTACAACAATATCCTTGCCTTTTTCGCAGTAACCGAGCTCACAAGCTGCCGCAACAGCTGCACAAGCACCTGTGCCGCAAGCATATGTTTCTCCGTTACCTCTTTCCCATACTCTCATACGAAGAGTTCTTGAATCAATTACTCTTACGAATTCTGTGTTGATTTTTTCAGGGAAATATTTTGCATTTTCAAAGTCAGGACCGATTTCCTTAAGGTTGTATGCATCAATGTGAGTACCGAAAACTACACAATGGGGATTACCTACGTTAACGCAAGTAACATTATATTCTCTGCCGCCGATAATGATGGGCTGATCAATAACTTTACCTGTTTTGATATTTGTGGGAATCTTTTCTGCTTCAAATTCAGCCTTACCCATATAAACCTTAACAGATTTTACTCTGCCGTTTTCTGTGTAAAGGTGAATTCTCTTGAGACCTACGGGAGTTTCAATTGTAAGGTGTGTCTTGTTGACAATACCGTTGTCATAGAGGTATTTACCTGCACATCTCAGACCGTTACCTGCGATGTAACCCTTTGAACCGTCTTTGTTGAACATAAGCATCTTTGCATCAGCAACATCTGACTTTTCAATAAGAACAATACCGTCAGAACCGATACCGTAATGTCTGTTACAGAAGTTTATCGCAAGAACTTCAGGAGAAGTGATTTCACCATTCAGGTTATCAAAGAAGATGAAGTCATTACCTGAACCCTGCATCTTAGCAAATTTGAGCTTTGTGGGCTCTGTACGCATTTCGTTGATGTTTACAAGTTCTGTGTTTGCCTGTGTGAATCCGCTTGCGAGGATATCAGCAAGTACGTTTGCAGTATCAATTGAAGTAAGTGTAGCAACTGAAAGCTGAAGAGCACGTCTGTGAAGCTTAATGAAATCATCAACAACATCAAGGGGAGTACCTGTGTAAACAATATACTTGATCTTTCCGCTTTCAAGAAGATCCATGCTTGTGTTTGATTCATCATAAAGCTTGTTGACTACTGTTACGTCAATGTCAACTGAGCCAATAACCTTTGCTGTGCCTTCTGTTGCATAAATTTTGAGACCAAGGTCATGGAATTTTCTTGCAAGGTCAACAACTTCGGGCTTGTCCGCATCTTTTACTGTGATGTAAACGCCCATTTCCTTACCGAGTTCCTTGGGGGCAATTTCAAATCCGGCAGAAACAAGACCCTTGAAGAGAGCTTCGTCAATTGTCTTACCGACACCGTGAACTTCACCTGTTGATTTCATTTCAGGACCAAGGCTTGAGTTTGCATCAAGAAGTTTCTCAAATGAGAATACGGGAACCTTAACTGCAAAGTAGGGAGGAGTCTTGTAAAGACCTGTGCCGAAGCCTAAATCTTTAAGGGGAGTACCTGTCATAACCTTTGTTGCAATGTCAACCATAGGTACGCCTGTAACCTTACTGATATAAGGAATTGTTCTTGAAGCTCTGGGGTTAACTTCGATAACATAGAGTTCGTTATCATAAATAAGGTACTGAATGTTAACAAGACCCTTTGTGCCGAGTGCAAGAGCAAGATTTGTTGAGCAGTCAATGATTGTCTGCTTCATTGTGTCACGGAGATTGTAGGG
>JAZUCO010000082.1:0-1576 GCA_045639185.1 Acutalibacteraceae bacterium | reverse complement strand
GAAATCATAAGACCGTTGATACCCTCATAACCCTCTGCGATAAGAGGTGTGCCGTCAAGAATGCATTTTGCAAAGTTTGAAACGATTTCAGCATGCTGGAAGTTCATGCCGTCTGTCTCAACTGTTGTATGTGTGCACTTGGGTTCACCAAAGCCACCTTTGTATTCGAAGCAGAACTGTCTTTCGGGAACTTCTGTTTCATAAAGCTCAACTGTCTTACTGTCGCAAACAATCTTTGCCTTATCAAGTGTGATTTCAAGACGGTTTGTACCGGGAGTGTCTGCAGTTGATGTAACAAATACGCCTGTTGCACCGTTGGGATATTCGCAGTAGATTGTAACATCATCTTCAACTTCGATGTTATGCCATTTGCTTTCGTGGCAGAATGCTCTTACTTTATTGGGCATACCGCAGATCCACTGCCATAAGTCGAGGTTATGCGGGCACTGGTTAAGCAATACGCCGCCGCCTTCACCTTCCCATGTTGCACGCCATGAACCTGAATCATAGTATGACTGACTGCGATACCAGTTTGTGATAATCCAGTTAACTCTCTTCATTTCACCGTAAATACCGCTTGATACCAATTCCTTAACCTTGCGATAAACGTGGTTTGTGCGCTGATTGAACATCATTGCGAAAACAAGACCTGATTTTTCAGCAGTTTCATTCATTTCACGTACTCTCTTTGTGTAAACACCTGCGGGTTTTTCGCTGAGAACATGAAGTCCGTGCTCCATAGCTTCAATTCCTAACTCGGGGTGACCGTAGTGAGGTGTGCAGATGATTACTGCTTCACAGGTTCCGCTTGCAATAAGCTCTGAACCTGAATTATAGCAAATAAGGTCAGGATTCTTTGTAATGTCTTTTATTCTCTGGAATTTGGACTCATCAAGGTCTGCGATTGCAACAAGGTCAACATATTCTGTTGAACGGTCCATAATTCTTCTTGTGTGTGATGTACCGATGTTACCTACACCGATGATGCCGAGTTTTACTCTCTTCCATGTGTTTTTGATAACATTATCAAGAGCGGCTACTGCTGCATCGAAAGCTTCATCATTTGATGCATAAGAATGTAACATCTTTGTCTTTGCGCCGCCTTCAAGGTCATCAAGTCCGACAAATTCTTTAAGGTGAGGTTCAAGTGAAACAAAGCTTGTTGTACCTTCTTTTTCACGGAATCTCTTGAGGATTGTTGAGATGTTGCCGAGACCTTCACCTGCGGGTACAACGATTTTATCTTCGTTGCAATCCTTGATGTGCATATATTCAACATATTCTTCAAGCATATCGTAAGCCTTGAGTGTATCTTCACCGCACTGAATAAAGTTTGCGGGATCGAATACTGCAAGAAGTTTTCCGTCGAGTGCCTTTAAGATATCAAGGCAACGCTCTGCTGTGTCACCATAGATTTCTTTTTCATTTTCATGAAGACACTGAATACCGTTTTCAAGTGCATATTCAGCCATAATTGTAAGACGTCTGATAACCTCGTCTCTGTATTCTTCGTAGCTTTCACCATTTTTGAAATAGAAGCTGAAAAGTCTTATGTATTTAGCACCGAGTACCTTTG
>JAZUCO010000081.1:0-34933 GCA_045639185.1 Acutalibacteraceae bacterium | reverse complement strand
TTCATTGATAGCAACGGGAGAAGTGATGTCGTTACCGAGAACAAGGTCAAGCTTTGCCATAATAAGCTGACCTGCTTCTACAGATTCAAGACCTGCGTGTGCGGCAAGAATCTTCTGTGTCATTGTCATACCCATAATAATTTCTCCTTACTTACTTTTTTCGTATCTGTTGATTGCTGAGAAAAGTGCATAAACAGATGAAAGAATAATATCGTCGTCAACACCGACACCCCAGCTAACTTTGCCGTCGGGCATTGTGATGCTGACATAAGAAACAGCCTTTGATGTTGAACCCATGTTAAGAGCGTGTTCTGTATATTCAAGGTGGTCAAACATAATTCCGCCCTTGTGAAGTGCCTTAACAACAGCGTCAAGTGAACCGTTACCGTTACCTGCGATATCGTCTACTATGCCGTCCTTTTCAAATGTGAGGTAAGCGACCGTGTCATTCTTACGCACAAAGTGGCAGTCGATGTACTTGACGGGACCGTCAATGATATTGATATAGTTTTCTTTGAATACCTCGAAAACTTCTTCAGGCTGAAGCTCTTTGTGAGCCTTGTCTGAAACGTCCTTTACGCAGTAGCCGACGTTTTCTCTCATCTTCATCGGGAGAGTATAACCGTACTGCTTATCAAGAAGATAACCGATACCACCCTTGCCTGACTGGGAATTGATACGGATAACGTCTGTCTTGTATTCTCTGCCCACATCCTTGGGGTCAATGGGAAGATAAGGAACTGTCCAGTGTTCGCAGTCGTTGTCTTCTCTGTATTTCATACCCTTTGCAATAGCATCCTGATGTGAGCCTGAGAAAGCTGCAAAAACAAGGTTACCTGAATAGGGTGAACGTTCATAAACTGACATTCTTGTGACCTTTTCATAAACTGCTACGATTTCGGGCATATTTGAAAAATCGAGTTCGGGATCAACACCCTGTGAGAACATATTCATACCGAGAGTTACGATATCTGCATTACCTGTTCTTTCACCATTGCCGAAGAGTGTGCCTTCGATTCTGTCTGCACCTGCGAGAAGACCGAGTTCACAGTCTGCAACAGCACATCCTCTGTCGTTATGAGGATGAAGAGAAATTTCAACATTTTCTCTGTATTTGAGATTATTGCTCATGTATTCGATCTGGTTAGCGTAAACATGGGGCATTGAATGCTGAACAGTTACAGGAAGATTAATAACAACCTTTCTGTCGGGAGTGGGCTGCCAGATATCAAGAACAGCGTTACATACCTCAAGAGCATATTCGGGCTCTGTGCCTGTGAATGATTCGGGTGAATATTCATAACGGTACTTTACGCCGTATTCCTTTGCAAGTGAATCGAAGAGCTTTGCACCGTCAATTGCAATCTGCTTGATCTGTTCTTTTGACTTTCTGAAAACCTGTTCTCTCTGCGCAACTGATGTTGAGTTGTAAAGATGAACAATAACGTGGTTTTCATTTTTGATTCCTGCAAGGCTTTCAAATGTCTTCTTGATAATATGTTCTCTTGACTGAGTAAGAACCTGAATTGTAACATCATCGGGTATAAGATCGTTTTCAATAAGTGTACGAAGGAACTGATATTCAGTTTCACTCGCTGCCGGGAAACCGACTTCAATCTGCTTGAATCCGATTTTAACGAGCAGTTTGAAGAATTCAACCTTTTCTTCAAGGCTCATGGGAATAATAAGTGACTGATTACCGTCACGAAGGTCAACAGAGCACCAGATGGGAGCTTTGTCGATATAAGTTTTATGCATCCATTCACCCTTTACTTCAGGGGGCATAAAAAATTGTCTTGTGTACTTTTCTGTTCCTCTCATGGGATCACCTCAGCTGTAAATTATACAGATAAATAGAAAAACTCCGTCTCAACAAAGAGACGGAGCATAAAGTCCGTGGTACCACTCTAATTGGTGAAAAATCACCCGCTCAATTCACACATCGGGCACGAAGCCGAATATGCTACTTCTTTAACGATGAAGCTCCGTTCTTCCTACACGACTGCCATAAAGACAGTGTTCAGTCGACCGCTCGAAGGAGAGATACGATCACTCACGGCTGTAACCTCACACCACCCGGTTACTCTCTGAAAACACCGCTACGAATGACCCTTTAGCCTTGTCATTGCGTTTATCTGTATTGTGGTTATTATACTAAATTGAAAAATTAAAGTCAACACTTTTTTCAAAAAACTTCAACAAATTAAAGCGATGAATTATGTATGCTTTGCACAGATTTTTTTATCAACAGGATGTTATCTGAATTATTGCCTTTAAAAGCTCTTCTTTGATAATCTGATGACCTTGAGCAGTGGGATGAATGCCGTCAACACTCCAGTTTTCGCTAACACCGTCAGACACAGCTTCATCAAACAGATTCTGCAAAGGAACAAAACATAAATCAAATTTTTCTGCAACACGCTTTGCAGCATCTGCTCTTCTTTTTACTTCATATCTGAACTGCTCCCACATTTCAACGGTAGCAGTCCCCTTTAAAACGAATGGTTCAAGAATGATGAATTTTATATCGGGTAAAGCATCTTTAACTTCTTCAATGAGCATGGAATAAATTTTTTCGTATTTTGCCTCGTCAACTCCGCACTGCATTGTCAGCTCGTGCGAAACATCGTTGACGCCCACAAGAATTGACATATAATCAGGTTTCAGATTAATGATATCTTCTTTTATACGGGCATAGATATCAGTAACTCTGTCACCGCTTTTACCTCGGTTGTAAAAGGACAAACCGCAATTTTCCTTTTTAAGAAATTCTTCCGCAACATTCAGAGCATACCCGTTACCGAGTCCGCAATTGACTCTGTCATCATCTTCTCTGTTTGCATCGGTAATAGAATCTCCCTGAAACAAAAATATTTTCATAAAAAAACCATCTCCTTCAGGTATTCTATCACAATGAAAACGACAAAACAAGAAAAAAATCTTGAACTTATTTTTTTTATCATTTATACTATTGCATAGGTGATAAAAATGAACAACACTTATCTTATAAAAAAGGCTTATGAGCTTCTTGAGAGAGTCACTCCCCTGACCTATGACTGCGGTAAACTCTGCGGTGGTAAATGCTGCAAGGGTGACGGTGACACGGGAATGTGGTTGTTCCCTTATGAAGAAGACATAATCAAAGATATTAACGGCTTTAAAATAAAAGACTGCGAAGGCAATTCTGGTTACAGAATGGTTGTATGCAACGGCAACTGTGACAGAAAAACAAGACCTCTTGCCTGCAGGATATATCCTTATTTTCCGATGATAACAGATGATGGTTTTGACACAAGAGCAGACATAAGAGGAATTATGTCCTGTCCCGTGCTGAAAGACAACATAAAAACTCAGTATAATTTCACAAGACAAATAAGAAAGGTTGCAAGACTTTTTTCAAGAGATGAAGAACTGACTACCTACATCAGAAACATTAATCAGATGCTCGATGAAATTGAAGACTTTGCGATAATGACATATGATGAATAAATATATAGATTTACACACTCATTCAACATGCTCAGACGGCACTCTTACACCCGAAGAAGTTGTCGCAGAAGCAGCAAAAACAGGCCTTTCTGCAATTGCGCTGACAGATCACGATACAATCGCAGGACTCCCATCAGCAATTGAAGCAGGAAAAAGATATGGCATTGAAGTTATAACCGGAATCGAGTTTTCAGTTACCGGTGACACAGAAATGCATCTTTTAGGACTGAATTTCAATCTTGACTGCCCTGCAATCAAAGAAATCCTTGATGAGATGATTATTCAGCGTGATATAAGGAATTATAAAGTAATTGCATTACTTGAAAAATGCGGTTTTTTCATTACTATTGATGATATTCTTGCAGAAGCAACTTCACCTGTTACAGGAAGAAGCCAGATCGCAAAAGCTATGCTGAAAAAAGGCTATATTTCTTCGATAAAAGAAGCTTTTGATAAATATCTTTCATTCGGCAAGCCTGCATATGTAGAAAGAAGCACTCTCACCCCCGAAAGTGCAATCAATCTCATTCACAAAAGCGGCGGAAAGGCTTTTCTTGCACACCTGAACCAGACAAAAAAAACAGATGAAGAACTTTATATATTACTTAAACATCTGAAAGAATGCGGTCTCGACGGCATTGAAGGATATTACACCGAATACACGGATGATATGAGTAAAAGATACAGAAAAATGGCTCAGGAGCTTGGGCTTCTTCTGTCTGGAGGTTCTGATTTCCACGGTACAAACAAAGATGGTTATGAACTCGGAACAGGCAAAGGAAATCTGAGAATTACTTATGAGTTATTGCAGAATATCAGATGTTAATTTTAATATATATAATTCTTTATATATATTGATTTTGCAAAAACACTTTGTTATAATAATTAAGTATGATTTTAATTCAAAGGAGATTGAAAACAATGTACGATATTGCAATTGTCGGTGCAGGTGTCACCGGTGCAATGACAGCAAGAGAGCTGTCAAAGTACAATCTCAAGATTGCACTCCTTGAAAAGTGCAACGATGTTGCCATGGGTGCAACAAAAGCAAACAGCGGTATTGTTCACGCAGGTTTCGACGCTGCTGAAGGCAGCCTTATGGCAAAAATGAATGTCAAGGGCTGTGCTATGATGCTCGCAACATGTGAAAAACTTAATGTTCCTTACAAAAACAACGGTTCTCTTGTTGTTGCTTTTTCTGAAGATGAAATGAAACATCTTGAAGTACTTCTTGAAAGAGGTAAAGCTAACGGTGTTCCTGAAATCAGCATTCTTTCAAAGGAAGAACTCCTTGAAAAAGAGCCTAATCTCAGCCCCGATTCATTCGGTGCTCTCTACGCTCCCACAGCAGGTATTGTATGTCCTTACGAGCTTACAATCGCTGCGGCAGAATGTGCTGTTTCAAACGGTGTTGAATTCATCAGAAACTGTGAAGTAAAGGCAGTTGAAACAACAGACGAATGTCTTGTTCTTGACACAACTCAGGGTAAAATTGAAGCTAAATACGTTATCAATGCGGCAGGCGTTTTCTCTGATGACCTTGCACGCATGGCAGGTGACGACACAATCAGCATCACAGCAAGAAAGGGTGAATACTTCCTTCTTGACAGAGCTGTCGGCAACACAGTAAGCCATACTATTTTCCAGTGTCCCAGCAAAATGGGTAAAGGTATCCTTGTATCTCCCACAGTTGACGGCAACCTTCTTGTTGGCCCCACAGCAGAAGATATTGATGACAAAACAAATGTTAACACAACAAACTCTGGTCTTAATGATGTAAGAAAGTATGCAGTAAAGAGCGTTCCATCTGTAAACACAAGAAACGCTATCACATCTTTCACAGGCCTTCGTGCCCACGCAGCTGCACACGAATTCATCATCGGCATCAGCGAAAAGAATGATAGACTTATCAATGCTGCAGGTATTGAATCTCCCGGTCTTTCATCTGCTCCTGCAATTGCAGAATACATCGGTGACATTGTAAAATCTGTTTTCGGTGACCTTGAAGTAAAGGCAGATTATGACGACACAAGAGAGGCTCCCGTAAGATTCAGACATATGACTGATGAAGAAAGAGCAGAACTTATCAAGAAAAATCCCGCTTACGGCAGAATCATCTGTCGTTGCGAAACAATCACAGAAGGTGAAATCATTGATGCTATCAAAGCTCCAGCAGGCGCAAGAGATGTTGACGGTGTAAAGAGAAGAACAAGAGCAGGTATGGGCAGATGTCAGGGCGGTTTCTGCGGTTCAAAGGTTGTTGAAATACTTGCACGTGAACTCGGCTGTGAAGTAAATGCAATCACAAAATTCGGCGGTAATTCAAATATTCTTTACGAAAGAACAAAGTGAGGTGAGAATGATGTTAAACTATGATCTTGTAGTAGTAGGCGGTGGCCCCGCAGGTATGGCGGCTGCTCTTAAAGCAAAAGAATGCGGCGTAGAGAAAATCATCATTCTCGAAAGAGCTGAAACACTCGGTGGTATCCTTGAACAGTGCATTCATACAGGTTTCGGTCTTCACTATTTCGGTGAAGAGCTTTCAGGTCCCGAATATGCAGCAAAATTCATTGATATGCTTAAGGAAACAGATATCGACGTAAAAATCAACACAATGGTTCTTTCAGTAAGCGACGATAAGGTTGTAACAGCTGTCAACACAACAGATGGTCTTATACAGATAAAAGCAACAGCAGTTATCCTTGCAATGGGCTGCCGTGAAAGACCCAGAGGAGCACTTCAGATTGCAGGTTCAAGAGCTTCAGGCATTATGACTGCAGGTACAGCTCAGAAATACGTAAACATTGACGGTTATATGCCCGGTAAGAAGGTTGTTATCCTCGGTTCAGGTGATATCGGTCTTATCATGGCAAGAAGAATGACTCTTGAGGGTGCAGAAGTTAAAGTTGTATGCGAACTTATGCCTTTCTCAGGCGGTCTTACAAGAAATATAGTTCAGTGTCTTGACGATTTCGGTATTCCCCTTAAGCTTTCAACAACTGTTATTGAAACACACGGTAAAGAAAGACTCGAAGGTGTTACCATCGCAAAGGTCGATGAAAGACTTCAGCCCATTCCCGGTACAGAAGAGTACATTGAGTGTGACACTCTTATGCTCTCCGTCGGTCTTATCCCCGAGAACGAACTTACAAAGCAGGCAGGCATTGCTCTTGACAGCATCACAAGCGGTGCTGTTGTAAACGAAATGAGAGAAACAGACCACGAAGGCATTTTCGCTTGCGGTAACGTTCTTCAGGTACACGACCTCGTTGACTATGTTACACTTGAATCACAGATTGCAGGTGAAGGTGCAGCAAGATATATTCTCGGCAAAGATACAGATGAAAAAGTCTATATCAACACAACTCCTGCAAACGGTGTAAGATACATCGTTCCTCAGAGAGTAAACATAAAGTCAAAAGAAGATATCAAGCTTTATTTCCGTGTAGGCGCTATCTATATGAACAAGAAACTCACTGTTGAAGTTGACGGCAACGTGATTTCATCAAAGAAAAAAGTAAAGCTTGCTCCCGGTGAAATGGAAAATGTTGTTATCCCTGCAGATGTTCTTGCAACTCTCAATGAAAACAGCACAATTGTTGTAAGAGTGGAGGAATAAGAAATGAAAAAAGAAATGACTTGCGTAGCCTGTCCTTTAGGCTGTCAGATAACAGTTGAAATTGAAAACGATGAGGTTATTTCTGTAACAGGCAACACCTGTAAGCGTGGCGATGCCTATGCAAGAACAGAAATCAAGAACCCGATGCGTTCAATTCATTCAACAGTAAAGGTCAACGGCGGTTACTACCCCGTTGTTCCCTGCAAAACATCAGGACCCATTCCCAAGGGTGCAATTTTTGATGTTATGAAAGAAATCAACAATGTAACTGTTGAAGCACCCGTAAAAATCGGTGATGTATTCATCGCAAATGTATGCGGCACAGGTGTTGATATCGTTGCAACAAACAACGATGAGGGAAAGAAATAATCCAATAATAATTTGCGGAGCGATGTTGGCATCGCTCCCTACATTTTATAATTCAAGGACGCAGATTTATGAAAGCATATGAAATCGCATCACAGATAAAGCCCACAGAAAGACAGCTTAAATGGCAGGATATGGAGTTCTATGCCATTGTTCACTACGGCATGAATACATTCACAGGCAAGGAAATCGGTGACGGGTTTGCTGTAGCCGAAACATTCTGTCCGGAAAATATTGATACTGATGAATGGGCTAAAGCTGTTTCCGATGCAGATATGAAAGGTCTTGTTCTTACTGCAAGACATTATGACGGTTTCTGCAACTGGCAGACAGAAACAACCGACTACTCTGTAAAAAGTTCCAATTGGTTTGCGGGAAAAGGTGACCTTGTAAAAATGGTTGCCGATTCAGCAAGAAAACATTCTCTTAAATTCGGTCTTTATATCCCTGTATGGGACAGACACGAGCCTTCATTCAAAGAGAATGATGACAGCTATAATAAATTCTTTCTTGCTCAGATAAAAGAGCTTGTCACATCATACGGTGAACTTTTCACATTATGGATTGACGACAGATGTGATGACTTAATGCCATACATTGACTATGATGCTGTTTATACACTTGTACGTGAACATCAGCCTGATTGTGCAATTGTTTTCAGAGGTCCTGACGGAAGATGGCTCGGCAACGGCAGATGCGTTCTCAGAAAATCTGAGTGGTGCGTTGTTCCCGCGTCTTATACATATAATGAAGACGGCTCTGTTCCCCGTTCAGTAATCAAGCCGAAACACGGTCAGATGGAAATAGACATAGGCTCAAGAAAATTCATAAAAAAAGAAACCGAATTCAGATGGTCTCCCTGCGAAGTAAGTGTTTCAATGCGTCCCCACTGGTTCCATAAAAAAGACGATGATATGCTTGCAAAGACAAAAGACAAGCTTCTGAATCTCTACTACAAAACAGTCGGTGCAAATATGAATCTTATGCTCGGAATTTCACCTGACAAAAGAGGTAAACTCTATGAGCAGGATATTCAGATTCTTGAATCTACAGGTCATGAGCTAAAAATGACATTCGGCTACAATCTGCTCAAAGATCCCTGCAAAATTACAACTTCAAGTGAACTGAGCGAACTTTATAAAGCAGAAAATATTGCTGATAACAACGATCTTTTCTGGTGTCCTTCTGAAAAAGACAAAAAGCCTGAAATTATTATTGAGTTCGAAGAAATGCAGATGTTTGACAAAGTTGTTATCAAAGAAAACATCAGAAACGGTCAGAAAATTGAAGAATTTGAAGTTTTCATTGATGTTAAAGGTAAGTGGAAAAAATACGGTGAAGGTACTGTTATTGGCCACAAGGCAATCTGCCACACAAAGCCTGTAGAAACAACAAAAGTCAAAATCAAAATAAAAAAATTCAGAAAAACACCGGAAATACTGTATGTACAGATAAATTAAAAATGAACCTCTTCGGAGGTTCATTTTTTTGCTATATCTTTAAGTATTTCTGATGCTATAATAAGTCCTGCAACAGCCGGGACAACTGCATTACTGCCGGGAGTCTGCCTTTTTGAAGTGACTTCATCATTATCTTTGATTTCAAAAGGTGTTATTGCTTCTTCTTTTGAGTATACAACCTTCAATTTTCTGATAGAATTTTCCTTGCAGAGACGACGCATAATCCTCGCAAGAGGACATACAGATGTTTTATTTATATCTGAAACTTCAAATCTTGTTGGATCAAGCTTGTTACCTGCTCCCATTGAGCTGATTACAGGAATACCAAGATCATATGCCTTTTTTACAATTGCCAGCTTACCGCTGACTGTATCAATCGCATCAGCAACGTATGTATATGCAGAAAAATCAAACTCGTTAATATTCTCCGGCAACACAAACATATTATACTTATTTACTGTGCAATCAGGATTTATTGATTTGAGTCTTTCCTCCATCACATCGACTTTCAGCTTCCCTACTGTATCGTGTGTAGCAATTATCTGACGATTTATATTGGTTAAAGACACTGTATCATTATCAATAATATCTATAGTACCGATTCCGCTTCTTACAAGAGCTTCGGCAAGATGACCGCCTACACCGCCTATTCCAAAAACAGCTACTCTTGATTTTTTGAATTTTTCAACAGCTTCTTCCGAATAAAGAAGACTTGTTCTTATAAACTGATCTGCCATAATATCACCACAGAAATAATACTATAAAAACAAAAAAAAAGCAACAGCCCGAAGACTGTTGCATAAATTATTTTATTCGCCTTTCATTTCAAGGAGTTTAACAGTGCCGTCATATGAAGCCTGGCTTACCTTGATTGAATCTGTGATAGCAGCAACGATATCATCTTCTGTTGCACCGAGCTCAACGCTGTGCTTTCTGTCGATGAAGAGGTTAATACCCATAATATCTGCAAGTCCGTCTACATCAATACCGCTTTCAATACCCTTTTCAGCGTATTCTTTTTTAACTGAACCGAGACCCATTCTCATCATCCAGGGAGCAACGCTGACGATCTTTCTGTCATTACCCATTCCTCTTGCTGCATAAACAATCTTGAGGAATTCCTTCCATGTCTGATTGTACATAGCGATAGGCCAAGCCTTAGCGCCCTTTGACTTTTCAGCTGCACCAACGATAACTTCAGCAACCTGTCTTACTGTAAGCATTGCTGTACCGCCACCGGGATACATTGTAAACGGAAGTTTGTCCATTCTCTTGATCTGTTCAATAAGTATAACCCAAACAGGCTTTCTGCCGGGCTGAGTACCGAAAATGTAAGGAAGTTCAAGAACAGCAACGTCGAAATTCTCATCAGCGAATGAGAATGCAACATTTTCCTGATCAATACGGCTTCTGATGTAGGGGTGCTTTTCTGTAAGCTTCATTTCAGGGCGAAGCTTAGCAAGATATGAGAAATAGGAACCGAGGATAACAGCATTCTTCATACCAACTTCTTTACAAAGAGGAAGAATTCTCTTAAGAGGAGCAATGTTGAACTTGTAATATGCATCATAAACAGGTGCGGGGAATTCAACACGTTCGTCAATACCAGCGGCAAATACGAAACAATCGTAGCCCTTCATCATTTCCTTGAGTTCATCATCTGACATTGCATTTACATTAGCAAAAACGATTTCCATCTCTTCGGGGATGGGAGCACCTTCAGGAAGAGGAGGAAGTGAAAGAGTCTTTACGCTGTGACCCTTGTCAATAAACAGCTGTGCTGCTGCAGAACCGAGAAGACCGGTACCGCCGATCATAAATACTTTCATAAGACACGCTTCTTTCATTAAAATAATACTATTTAATTATAATATAAAAGATTCCGATTATCAACAGACAATCGGAACCGTTAACATTTTATTTACATTTTAACAATCAAAATACAGATTACATCCAGTTTGTCCAGTCCTGGAAAAGAAGACCGATAGCGCGGAAGATGCTTGCGATATAATCGAGGAATCTGAGAAGCATACCCTTTTCCTGCTTAACATTTTCTTTATCATGAGCTGTGCCTGTATCCTGAACTTTTTCTACGATTTCATAATTAAACACACCAGCTGCTGCACAGTGATCTGAAAGAGGCTCATTGTCAGCACCAATAATCTGAATGTAACTGAATACATCAAGAGTAAGGTCAATACCGTTACCGTCTGCAAACATAATTCTTTCTACAGAGTCATATGTAGCCTGAGTCTGGTCATATGTAAGATCTGTTTCGTTTGCATACTGATAGTATACATCATAGTTTTCAGGATTTTCTGTGATTTCCGCAATTGTCTGAAGAGCCCAAGCATCGTTAAGATGGCAAGCTTCGATGAGATTTGCAATAAGCTTTGCATTGTCATCTTCTTCCCAGCAGATACTCTGGTTAAAGTCACCAGTAATGATAACTGCGTGATCATATGTAAGAGTATTTTCATCAAAAACTGAATGTTTCTTCACATACTCAGCAAGCTGCTTAAACTGAGCTGCCTTTGCTTTGATTGAAGCTGCTCCGCCGTATGCATCAGCGTGAATATTGTAAATATCAAGATAGTAACCGTCTTCAAGTTCAACTGTTGTTACAAGAAGACCTTTGTTTGTGAGAGCATCTGAGCCGTCATCAAGAATGCCCGCAGATTCTTCCCAAGTCTTTCTGATTTCGTTGTACTGAACGAAAGTTGAGAAAGTATTAAGACCATCACCGAGGGGCACACCGCCTGAATGAACTGTCTGATGTCTTTCTGTAACATTTCCGTCTGAATCTGTAACATTATCATATTTTGTGAGAATAGGTCTGAAATAGAGGTCATAGTTGAAATCTTCCTGAACAGTGATGATATCATAACCCATTTTATTGAGAAGACCAGCCATTTCAAGATTATCAAGAAGAGCATCTCTGCCGTCTTCTGTTTCAGATGCGGGAATAGGAAGACCGGCAATATTGATATTAATAATATCAAATGTACCCTTTGTGCCTACAAGTGATTCCTCTGCTGATACTGCAATACCCATACATGAAGCAATCATCATAACAGCAAGAACAACGCTTAAAAACTTTTTCATTTTCTGCATAATTTTTCACCCTTTTTTGTAAAAAGTAAAATTTTCATATTGTAATTATATCATAAATAAATATTTTGTCAAGATTGAGCTACACCGTAAGTTGAAATATTATAATTCTGCTCTGAAAGTGATTTTGCAGGACGGAAGATATTATTACTGTCGTGAATAAAGTAATAATAATCTGTATCAGGTGCATTAAGCACAGCTGATATAGCATCATCACCGGGATTACAGATAGCACCTACCGGTAATGACATACACTGATATGTGTCATAATATGTGTTGTAAACTGCAATTTCAGTTTCTGTAAGACCTGAAAGATTAGAATCAAGATAGATACTAGTTGAGTCACATTCAAGTCTCATATTGGCTTCAATTCGGTTAAACAGAATTGAACCTACTACGGGCATATCTGCACCTACAGATTCCTTTTCAACAATTGATGCAAGCTTAATTATCTGATCAACAGTCATACGCTTCTGCTGAGCTTTTACAGCATAATCATCTGTCCATTTTCTGTCAAAGTTATTAAGGAACTTTTTGATTACGCTTTCCGCACCTTCGCCTACATAGAATTCATATGTGTCGGGATAGAGATACCCTTCGAGAAGCATATATCTGTTCTGAGTGTCAGCCATTGACTTGAGGAATTCAAAATCTGCAGAGAAGTCTGTTGTACGCATTGTTTCAATAAGCTTAGCTCTTGTACATACATTATTTTCTTCAAGAAGTGCAAAAATCTGATCTGCAGTATAACCTTCGGGGAATGTAATTTTTACAGTCTGAGCAGTTGAAGAATTAAGATTCTTTATCTCATTGAGCATATTTTCAAGTCCCATAGAAGGCAGGAAGTTATATGTTCTTGGAATATATCCTTCATCGGAATAACCGATAAACGATGCCGCAAATTTGCAGAACCATGCATTTTTTATGGCTCCTGCTTCAGCAAGTGCATCAACAACATCATTTGTTGTCATACCATCTCTGATTTCAACAGAAACGGGAATATTCTCTTCTGATTTAATATTAACAACAAGAAGGTCATTCACACAGGAAATTGCAACAGAAGCAAAGAATGCTGAAATACCGACTACTACAATCATAATAAGAGTAACATTTCTGATGTTTCTGAAATACATCTTACGTCTTGCCTTTTTCATTTTCTGACGTTTTACAGCATCTACAGACGGTTTCTTAGGCTTTTCAATTGTATTTGGTGCTCTTGAAGGACGCTTCTCATTTTCCTTGGAGATTGTTTTGGGTTTTGTGTAATCGTTTGTAATTCTGTTAGGATCGCTCATGATCATCCAATCCTTTCTTAGTTAATAACATGTCTGAACCGTGTTTCTCACATTATCAGAAACATCACGGCTACACAGATATGCAATTATCTCATATGCAAATTCACTTGCTGAACCTGCTCCTTTTGCTGTAATTATATTACCGTCAGAAACTGCAAATTTGTCTGAAAGAACAGCTTTTCCAAGATCTTTCTCAAACCCCGGGAAACAAACGGCTTCCCGGCCGTCAAGAAGATTCTTATGCCCGAGAATTGACGGTGCTGCGCATATTGCAGCTATCATTTTGTTATTTTCTGAACAGAAATCAATATATTCCTGAACAGTTGAATTATTCTCGAGATTCAAAGTGCCGGGCATACCGCCGGGAAGAATGATTCCATCAAGATTATCGAAAGAGTCAAGGTCTGACTCTTCAACATCACACATTATACTGATGTTGTGGGCACCACATATCATTTTACTACCTACACCTACGGTAACAACATCAATACCTGCCCTTCTGAGGTAATCAACAGGAGTGATTGCCTCTACTTCTTCAAATCCATTAGCAAAAAACACATAAACCATAGTTATCTCCTCTCTACATACAGGGTTGTCCCAGATATATATCAGACATCTGCTGAATATTTTCATTCAGATAAACAATCATACCTGAATCTGTTTTTTCATTTTCAAAGAAATCAAGCTCAATACACGCCGGTGTTTTAAGACTGATTTCCTTAACATTCACATCTGCAAGAACACTTAAAATATGATTATAATTACCATTCTCTGAAATCGCTTCGCTTACAAAGAACTCATCATCTTTTACATAGCCTGTAATAAAAACATTGTCTTCATCATCAAACTTTGCACAGATTTCAATTCCTGATTTTTTAGCGCAGAATCTTGCGAAATCGAGATAACCTCCGCTGAATTCAATAAAAGATTCAGACGGAATATACTCTCTCATATTAATGTATGAAATATTGCCGTTAAAATATCTTGACGATGCATATTCAGCTATTGCTTCTTTTTTTATTTTATATATACGCTCTGAGAAATTACTTATAAAACCTAATTTTTCATAATATTTATAAAGTGATTCTTCTGCAGGATAAAGACAAATGAAATCCGTCCCATTGTTTTTAAGCTCTTCACTTACGTCTTTTATCATTCTGCTCATTATACCCTTGTTTCTGTATTCAGGTAATGTTGCAGCAGCATAAAGATATTTGCCTTTATATTTATTATTGCGTGTAACAAGTTTGCAATCAACAAGATAAAATGCCGAAACAATTTTTCCGTCTTCCCGTGCAGCATATATATCTGATTCAAAAATAGCGTTTTTCAGAAAAAATTCAGGATATTCACTTTCATCTCCGAAAACTTCTGCCCATAAAGATGAAAGCTCTTCCAAATCATTTTTATCTGCGTAATATTTTCTCATAGGATCATTTTTAAGCCTTACATTATATTTATTCAATAAAAACTCAGGATAATAAGAAAGTTTTGCTTTTCTCAGGCCTTCAGAGCCCATATCCTCTTCCCTATTTACATAGTCGTATGACAAGAGCATAAGTTTTGTAAAACCGTTATTGATAACAGGAAATGCATCTCTGTACTCGGGAATCGTTTTTTCAAAATGTGTACAGAATGTATTGTTTTTCAATTTTTCACCCATTGTAAAAGCAACAGGTAAACCATCTGCATAAAGAATTGCACCGTCATAGTCAAGGTCATTGAAATTCGCCACAGCTTTTTTAATAGCATTCAGCTCTTTGAGCAGATCTTTATCATCTTCATCTTTGCCTGACAACCAGCTTTTTGCAATATCAAGACACAGATAAATATTATCTTCTGTTATAGGGTCACATGAAACATCTGTATGCTTTCTGAAAAAAGCATTTACGTGACCTTTTTTACCGTGGAATTTCTTCCCGGGCAATTCCGCCATATTTTCAACTGAATATACATATTCAGAAAAATCTCTGTTGTAGGTGAATTCAAATGTATCAGGAAAAAGATCTTCAAGCTCCTGTTTATTAGCCTCGAGCACCTGATGCATTCTGAAAGGCTGACCTGCATTTTTTGATTCAATCATAAGCATTTCAATCATCTTCTTTATATCGCCTTCACCTGACGGATACGCAAAAGACAATCTGTTTCTACCGGTTGAGCGCATAAGCAGAAAACCGTCTTCAAAAGCAATTTCGGTTGAATACTCTTCACCCCAGCAAAAGAGACTTCCGAAACAGTAACATGCACCGTCAGTATTGCCTTTTGCAAAGCAGGATGATATGCGTTCTTTATCATTCAGTTCAACTTTTCTGAAATTCAACATTCAAATTAACCTTCCGTATAAACAAAGTTTATTTATCTTTTTTATCCCAACCGAAGCGCTTGATACACTGTCTCACAACATCGGGTATGTAGCTGAAGAAAGCAAGGAATGTAAAAACTACGGATACAACAACAAGTACCATCATAACTGTGTCGGGAAGAACAAACAATTCTCTGAGCGCACCGACTTCGGGACCGAAAGCCATAATTACAACCATTACAACATAAAAAGCAACTGTTGCAAGTTTGCCGTAAATTTCAGCCGCAGATGGATGCATACCCTTGAGAATCATAAACAGACCAAAACCAAGCATTATTATATCTTTTGCAATAAAAAGAAGGAATACCCATGAAAAAGCATTGAGAGTATCATTAGCTGCCTGATTAAATTTGAGGAAAAGTATAATTGCAATTGCAAAAACAGTGAGTTTATCTGCAATAGGGTCAAGCATTTTACCGAGATTGCTTACCTGATTGAGTTTTCTTGCAATTTTACCATCTACAAGGTCAGACAGACCTGAGAGTGCAAGGATTGTTACAGCAGCAACCGTATAACCTTTGTAAAAAAGAACTGCAAATACGGGTATAAGAATAATTCTTATGAATGAAATGAGATTAGGAATAGTTTTCCAGTTTTCGAAATAATAAGCAAGTTTTTCTTTCATTTTTCTTCTCCTTTATAATCCTAAAAGATTTTTTGCAAAGGTACATATATAAGACAAAGATGCATATTCTGCGATGGATTCAGAGAAATATGCCGCAACAGTAAGAACTATTGCAATAATAAACACATAAACAACACCTTTGAGAAGTCCGAAAAAAGCACCAAGGCCTGAATTGAGTTTTTCACCGAGCTTTGTTACTGTAATAAGTTTTGAAACAAACACAGCGGCAATTCTAAGCACTATAAGTAATATGAATGATAATATGCTGAAGCAGATAAGATTAAGTACAGAAACAACAGCAGGACCTACTATTTCAGCCTCAAGCATATCTACAGTTGTGATACCTGAAATTATGTTTTCTGATAATGATTCAAAATCAAGAAGTCCTGAAGACTCAGCATAATTCAACACATTTTCGGGAAGAAAACCAAAGGAAGAAGTGATGTCACTCATTGTAAGAGCAAGAGAGGTTTCGGCATCTTCAAATTTCTGCTGAAGGAAATCGAGAACAATTTTTCTCACACCGTTGTCATATACAAATGAAGCAACTGACGGAGAAATAATTTTTGCAAAGAAACATGCAACAATACCAGAAACAAGGTCAAAAACTGTAAGAATAAAACCTCTTTTATATGATATAAAAACAATCAGAGCTAAAACAGCTATCAGAAGAATGTCTAAAATATTCATTTTGTCACTCCCCCGTCATGCAGTTTCATTTTCGGGAATTACTGTCTCATACGCATTCATTCCGTATGCTGAAATGCGTTTTACTGAATCAGTACCGAGCACATAAATGAAGTTTTTATTTATAACTATACCTTCAAAATGTTTAAGGCCTGTAATACTACCCACAAGTTTGCCGTAAACAGAATATGTTTCTGTTTTATCATCATACAGAACTGCGGTACTTTTATCACTTACAGACAGTCCGCATACCTTACCCGTGAGATTGACAGTATATTTAATCTTTCCGCCATTACTGATTACAGTAAGAATATAACTATCCTCATGTGTATAGTCTTTTGTAACAACAGCTGCATATTTATCGCTAAAAGATGAGTATACAATATTACTTGCACCGTATGAATAGATAATTTCCTGATCTTTTGCATTTATTCTGTAAATATTCTTATCTGTAAGAACAAGAACTTTCTTGTCTGAAAGGAATTTTGTACCAAGTACTGTTTCACCTGCATATTCAAATTCCGCATAAGCTGTATCATACTCAAAATCAAGAATATACACCTTTGAAGAAAGTACAGCATTGACGGAATTAAGCACAGATGCAACCACTTTGCTGCCGCTGTTATTTATTGTGACATCCGTAATATATCCTTTAGGGCAATCCCACTGATAAATTACTTCATCGCGTGAATCGTAGCCAAAAAGGACAGATTTTGTATTATCACGGGCAACAACAGCATAGTTATTTTTCTGACTTACGGCAAAATCAATAATTTTGTTATCAATTTTCTTCTGACTCTTAACAGTATTGTTTTTCATCAGAGTATAAGACTGATTACCTCTGTCAAAAAAAGCAAAATTGTTTCCGTTTGCTTCACAAGACGGTGTACTGTAAACAAGTTGCTGACCTGAAACGGTTTTTCCGTTTTTATCTATAAAAGATACTCCGTTTTCAGTAAGAAGCATAAAACCGTCATTATATCTGTCAAAGGCATAAACTTTAAGGGCATTGATATCAACATCAAAATCTGCTGATTTTTCAGATGCAAAAGAAGACAGGAATCTGCCGTTTGCTGTATAGATAAAACCACCTGATGAAATATCTGCAATAACATATACAACCAAAAGAAGCAGAATAATTATTATTCCGTAAGCAAAACCGGAAAGTTTTGCTCTGCCGACCGGTCTTTTTACCGCAACTACTTTGCTTTCAGCCATAGCTTCAACGGGCAATTCAATAATGACACCTTTTTCTTCATTATTCTGATGATTTGTTTCATTATCTTTATCCAACTTGTTCACCGCCTTAATAATTGACTTTATTAAGATATAAACCTTCAGGTGAAACGGTTTTACCCGCTCTAACTCTGTCACCTGATAGAATAATTTCTTTTATTTCATTTTCACCGATTTTACCCTCATTCACATAAATAAGGGTACCTACCATAATACGGACCATATTGTAAAGGAATCCGTCTCCCGAAACCTTAAAAACAACCATATCTCCCTCACGTGTGACAGATGCATCAAAGATTGTTCTCACTGTATCCTTAACACTGCTGCCGGAAGCACAGAATGCTTTGAAATCATATGTACCTATGAAATCTTTGGCAGCTTTATTCAATTTTGCTTCATCTAGCTTGTATTTGTATTGAAAAACAGTATCAAGAAGAAACGGATTGCGGAGTTCTGAATTCCAGATTTTATAAACATACTCTTTTGATTTTGTATCGAACCTTGCGTGAAAATCAAAAGGTACTTCTTCGCAGCCGAAAACTGCAATATCAAGAGGAAGTTTTGCGTTAAGTGCTCTGACAACAGTATCGCAGGAAAGCTCTTTTTCTGTTCTGAAATTACAACAGAATTCATTTGCGTGAACACCTGCATCAGTACGTGAACAGCCGTTTACAGAAATCTTTTCACAGAAGATTTCTGCTGCTGCAGCTTCAAGCTGACCTTGTACAGTATCAGCATTGTCCTGAATCTGCCAGCCGTGATAAGCAGTACCGTTATATTTAAGCCAGAGTCTTAAATTTCGCATCAAATAACACCCTTGAAAAAGTAATTGAGCAATATTATGCCTGCAAGCATAACAATAATAATCAGAAAAGCAATCGCATCACGCCATGTAAAATGCATCTGTTTCATTCTTGTTCTGCGGACATTACCGTTGTAACATCTGCATTCCATTGCAAAAGCCAGTTCGTATGCTCTTCTGAATGAGTTGACAAACAGCGGAATAAACACGGGAATGAGAGCTTTTGCACGTTTTGCAAGAGAACCTGAATCAAGGTCTGCACCTCTGGCTTTCTGTGCATTCATAATTTTGTCTATCTCTTCTATAAGAGTAGGAATAAATCTCAGAGCAATTGTCATCATCATAGCAAGAGTATCTACGGGGATTTTAATCTTATTAAGAGGTGACAGAAGTCTTGATATACCGTCCGTAAGCGTTGTGGGAGATGTTGTATAAGTGAGAAGTGAGCTTACAAGAATAAGACACACAATTCTTACTGCCATAAATATTGCCGTAAACACACCGCCTGTTGTTATCGCAAAAGGCCATTCTTCAGGAAGAAGGTTTGTACCTTCTTTGTTATAGAAAATCTGAAGAATTGATGTAAGCACAACAATGAAATATATCATTTTCATGCCTTTGAAAACAACTTTGAATGAGATTTTTGATACAGCAACAGAAATTACTGAAAAAAGCACAACCAATGCAAGAGAATAAAAATTCTGACAAAGGAAAATCTCAACAAGAGCTACAAAAACAGCAATTAGCTTTGCTCTGGCATCAAGTTTGTGAATGAATGATTCACCGGGGAAATACTGACCAAGTGTAATGTCTTTTATCATTATCAGTTACCCCCTTTGTGAAAATATGCAAGAATTTCTTGTACAGCATCATCAACCGTGTATGTTGATGCGTTAAGATTATATCCGTAATTACGGAGTTCTGAAAAAATTCTTGTTATCTGAGGAATATTGAGTCCCATTTCACGGAGTTCAGCTTCGTGAGAGAAAACTTCATCAACAGTATCATTGAATGCGATCTTGCCTTTATTAAGAACAACGATTCTTTCTGCAACAGAAGCAACATCTTCCATTGAATGAGAAACAATGATTACCGTACTACCTGTTTTTTCACGATAATTACGGATAAGCTCAAGAATTGTCTTGCGTCCTGCGGGGTCAAGACCTGCTGCAGGCTCATCCATAATAAGAACTTCAGGTTCCATTGCCATAACACCTGCAATGGCAACACGTCTTTTTTCACCGCCTGAGAGATCAAAGGGGGATTTCTCAAACATGGATTCTTTAAGACCTACAAATTCTGCAGCTTTTCTGACTCTTCTGTCAATTTCGTTCTTATCAAGCCCCATATTTGAAGGACCGAAAGAAATATCCTTGTATACAGTTGATTCAAAAAGCTGATATTCAGGATACTGAAAGCAAAGACCTACTCTGAATCTTGCTTTATGAGCAGATTCTTTGCTTGAGTTGATATCTTCACCATCAAGGAAAATCTGACCTGAAGAAGGTTTAAGAAGTGCATTAAAATGCTGAATAAGAGTTGATTTGCCTGAACCTGTATGACCGATGATCGCAAGCATTTCGCCTTTTTCAACAGAAAGATTTATATCATCGAGTGCAGCAATTTCAAACGGAGTTCCAACACCGTATTTATAACACAGGTTCTTTATTTCAAGGATACTCAATTCATTGCACCTCCCGAAACATAATTCTTGAAAGAGTCAATAAAATCTTCAGGAGTGAGAATCTCTCCCTGAAGAGCTATGCCTTTCTTTTTAAGCGCAAGTGCGAGTTTTGCGCTCTCGGGCAGTTCAAGACCTGCCTGTTCAATGATTCCTTCTTGAGCAAAGACTTCTGCAGGAGTACCGTCAAGAACAACATTTCCTGAATTCATAACAATGACTCTGTCCGCCTTTACGGCTTCATCCATATAATGTGTGATAAGTACAATTGTCTTTCCAAGCTCCTTATTGAGACGAAGCATTGACTTCATAACCTCTTCTCTTCCCTTAGGGTCAAGCATAGCTGTAGGCTCGTCCAGAACAATGCAATCCGTCTGCATAGCCATAACACCTGCAATAGCAACACGCTGCTTCTGACCGCCAGAGAGTTTGTGAGGCTCATGATGTCTGTATTCATACATACCCACTGATTTCAGTGCATCATCAACACGATGTCTGATTTCAGCGGGTTCGATTCCGAGGTTTTCGGGACCGAACGCAACATCTTCTTCAACGATTGTTGCAACAATCTGATTATCGGGATTCTGAAAAACAACACCGACAGTCTGACGGATATCATATTCAAGCTCCTCGTCAGCAGTATCCATTCCGTTAACAATAACATTTCCGCTTTCGGGAAGTATTATTGCATTGGAAAGCTTTGCAAGTGTTGATTTACCTGAGCCGTTATGACCAAGAATTGCAACAAATTCACCTTTGTGAATATCTATATTTACATTTTTAATCGCAAGAGGTAATAATGTATCTGTGTCAGATTCGTATCTGTATGAAACATTTCTGAATCTTATGATAGTATCTTTTTCCATTGTGATTATCCTTAAAGAATTATTTCTGCCAGATAGCAGTTGAACCGCAGGGCAAGCAAAGTCCCGAAGAAGTAACAGGAAGACCAAGTTCATCAGCGGAAACGGTACCGCCGAAAACGGGCATTATAACAGAACCGAGTATGTACTGCATAACAGCGGGTGAAAGTCCTGTTGTGTAAGAATTAATAAGGAAGAGAAGTGAATCTTCTGTAAGAAGCTCTCTGCAAAGTTCACAGAGACGATATACTTCATCTTCAAGCTTCCAGACTTCACCACCGGGACCTCTGCCGTATGAGGGAGGATCCATAATGATTATATCGTAGTGATTACCGCGTCTGAGTTCTCTTTCAACAAACTTGATACAATCATCAACAAGCCATCTTACAGGAAGTTTATCTGTTGCTGAAGACATTGAATTTTCCTTTGCCCAGAGAACCATCCCCTTGGAAGCATCAACGTGTGTAACGGCTGCACCTGCTTTGAGGGCGGAAACGGTCGCACCGCCCGTATAAGCAAAGAGGTTGAGCACTTTAACTTCTCTGTCCTGCTTCTTTATTGTGTCTGCAACAAAATCCCAGTTGACAGCCTGCTCAGGGAAAAGACCTGTATGCTTGAAGCCCATTGTTTTGATATTGAAAGTAAGTTCATTGTAATCAATTGTCCAACGGTCAGGAATGTTTTTATAAACCTCCCACTTACCGCCGCCTGAATTTGAACGGAAATATCTTGCATCTGCCTTTTTCCACAAGGGATGCTTTTTGGGAGTATTCCATATAACCTGAGGGTCAGGTCTTATGTGTGTAACATTACCCCATCTTTCAAGTCTTTCACCAGAGGAACAATCAATAAGTTCGTAATCTGTCCATTTGTCTGAAATTCTCATATCATATAAGCCTTTCTTCAACAACCTGAGCAATCATTGCTGCAAGTTTTTCTATCTGTTCTTTATTTCGCCCCTCAAGCATCACACGTACAAGAGGTTCTGTTCCCGAAGCCCTTACAAGAACTCTTCCATTGTCGCCAAGTTCTTTTTCTGCAGCTTCAATTGCAAGTTTTATATCATTATCATCATTCAGTCTTTGTTTACCGAACGATGAAACTTTTACATTTTTAAGCACCTGAGGGAAAATTTCGATTTCAGAAGCAAGTTCACCTAGTGTCCTGCCCGTATCCCCCATAATTGCGAGCACCTGAACTGCCGAAAGCTGACCATCTCCGGTTGTCGCTTTATCAAGAAAAATCAGATGTCCTGACTGTTCACCGCCTATTGAGAATCCTTTATCAAACATTCTTTCAAGAACATATCTGTCACCGACTTTTGTTTTTTCGCATCTGATACCGTTCTTTTTGCAGAACTCAAAAAGTCCCATATTACTCATTACAGTAGTTACAAGTGTATTTTCATTAAGCTTGTTTTTTTCTTTGAAATATTTAGCATATATCGCCATTAGCATATCGCCATCAACAATATTGCCGTTTTCATCAACTGCCAGAAGTCTGTCTGCATCTCCGTCAAAGGCAAACCCGACATCAAAACTGTGTGTTTTTACGAACTCAGCAAGAACTTCAATGTGAGTTGAACCGCAGTTATCGTTTATATTCACACCGTCAGGCTCAGCATTCAAAACAGTAAAGTCTGTACCGAGCAATGTAAAAAGTTTTTTTGCCGTGGCACTTGCCGAGCCATTTGCACAATCAAGTGCTATTCTTATTCCGCAAGGCATTTTTTCCGCTGAAGCGGCAATGTGATTTATATAATCATCAGCCGCATTGGGAGCTGTTATAATTCTGCCTATATCTCCACCGACTACTACGGGCGGTATTGCGGTATCATCAAAAATTATAGATTCAATCTTTTCTTCTGTTTCATCAGGAAGTTTATACCCCGTAGACCGAAAAATCTTAATTCCGTTATATTCACAAGGGTTATGCGAAGCTGATATCATAACACCTGCATCAAAACCGTATTCCCTGACAAGAAATGCAACTGCAGGAGTGGGAACAACACCTGCCATAATCACATCTGCACCGACAGAACATAGTCCCGAAGCCAGTGCGGCTGCAAGCATATCTGCAGATTTTCGTGTATCGGTTCCGATAAGAACTTTTTGCCTCCGTGCAGAATTTTCAGAAAGCACCATTGCAGTGGCTCTGCCCGTTTTCATTGCAAGTTCACAAGTTATTTCTGTATTTGCAATTCCTCTTGCTCCGTCCGTACCGAATAATCTGCCCATAACATACGCCTCCGTAAAATAATCAGAATAATGATTGCTGACCTTTTTTTTCTATTCCGAGATGTGTGTATGCTGCATTCGTAACGACTCTACCCCTCGGTGTTCTGCCGAGGAAACCTATCTGCATAAGATAAGGTTCATATACGTCTTCAATAGTGACTGCTTCTTCACCAATGGCGGCTGAGATAGTTTCAAGACCTACAGGACCACCGTTGTAATTGTTTATCATTGTTGTAAGAAGAAGTCTGTCTATATTATCAAGACCGAGTTCATCGATTTCCATTCTTGAAAGTGCGAGTCTTGCATCCTGTTCGGTAATAGTACCGCTACCGATAACCTGTGCAAAATCTCTTGCTCTTTTGAGAAGTCTGTTTGCAATTCGCGGAGTACCTCTTGAACGTGATGCAATTTCGAGAGCACCGTCATCATCAATTCCGATTCCGAGAATTCCTGCGCTTCTCTTTACAATTTCAGCAAGTTCCTGAGGAGTGTAAAGTTCAAGTCTTAAAACAACACCGAATCTGTCTCTGAGAGGTGCTGTAAGCTGACCTGCTCTTGTTGTGGCTCCTACAAGCGTAAAATTCTTTATATCAAGTCTGATACTTCTTGCGGAAGGACCTTTGCCTATAATTATATCTATTGCATTGTCTTCCATTGCAGGATAAAGTACTTCTTCAACACTTCTTGAAAGACGATGAATTTCGTCGATAAAAAGAACATCACCCTCATTGAGGTTTGTAAGAAGTGCAGCAAGATCACCGGGCTTTTCAATTGCAGGACCTGAAGTTACTCGCATCTGGACATTCATCTGATTTGCAATGATTCCTGCAAGTGTTGTTTTACCGAGACCGGGAGGACCGTAAAGAAGAACATGATCGAGAGTTTCGCCTCTGCCGATTGCAGCATCCATATAAATTTTCAGATTTTCCTTGACCTTTTCCTGTCCGATATAATCATCAAGTGTTTTAGGTCTTAAAGAAACTTCTGTCTCATTATCATTCTGTGTAAATTCGGGTGACATCATACGGTATTCATTTTCTTCCATTTTTATTCACCCTTTCTTAAAGATTTTTTGAAAGAACTGCGAGAGCTTTCTTTATAAGCTCTTCAACAGAAAGATTTTTGTCGAAATTTGAAACAGCCTTTGCCGCTTCATATTTTGTATAACCGAGGAACTGAAGAGCACTCACAGCCTCTGCTGTATTGTCTGAAGCTTCAATTGCAGCAGCAGGATCAAAACCGTCATCATCAGATGAAACAACAGCAGTAAGTTTGCCTTTAAGTTCAAGAACAATTCGCTGCGCGATTTTAGGACCTACACCCTGCGCTTTTGTGACAGATTTGGCATCACCGCTTGCAACAGCCATTGCAAGTCTGTCAGGTGTCATTTCAGAAAGAACTGCAAGTGCAGCTTTAGGGCCTACACCTGAAATGCCGATAAGAAGTTTGAAACAATCAAGTTCCTGCATATCTGCAAAACCGAAAAGCTCAAGTGCATCTTCCCTGACAGCAAGATATGTAAATAGAGTTGTCATACTGCCGATATTTCCAACTTTTTTAAGAGTGTTCATTGATGCGTTGCACTTAAAACCGACACCACCGCACTCAACAGCAACACTTGAGGCATCGATCATAATTATGTTACCTGTAAGAGAATAAAACATAGATTTTACAGTCCTTTCATAAATGCGCCCAGAGCCGAACCGCTTGAATGAGCGTGACAGATAGCCATTGCAAGTGCATCTGCCGTATCGTCAGGTTTTGGCACTTTGTCAAGATTCAGAAGAAGCTTTGTCATTTCCTGAACTTGTTTCTTCTCAGCTCTGCCGTAACCGACAACACTCTGTTTCACCTGAAGAGGTGTATACTCAAAAATAGGTACACCGTGCTGCCTTGCAGCAAGAATAATTACGCCTCTCGCCTGAGCTACATCAATGGCAGTTTTCTGATTCGTATTAAAAAACAGTTTTTCAATTGCCATTGCCTGAGGATTATATATTTCAACAAGATTTCTGATTCCAGAATATATGTGAAGGAGTCTGTCTGTGAAATCGGTATGCGCCTTTGTTGTTACTGCTCCGAAATCGAGCACTTTGAAATGATTGTTGTTATATTCAATAACTCCGTAACCTACAATTGCATAGCCGGGGTCAATACCCAGTATAACCAAAGCACACTCCACCACCTTACTTTTATTCAATTTAGTATATCATAATCACACCCAATAAGCAAGTAATATAATAAATATTTATATAAAAAATTATTTGATTTTTATTATAATATATGCTAAGATATTAAAAGAAATTTTTTGAGGTGAAAATAAATGTCAGATTACATACATATGACCCACGGAAAAGCACAGCAAAGAGAAGAACTTCTCAGAATGCTTGACGTTACTTTTGATTTTGATAAAGGTGACACAAACTTCCTGAAGCTTCTCCCAAAACTCTATAAAGAACAGTATAATCCTGCTGAAAACAACATTATCCTTGATGTTGAAGGCGATATGAGAGCAGCAGTAGGACTTTATTACAATACCCTCACTGTCGGTGACGAAAAACTTAAAATCGGAGGTATCGGTAATGTTGCTGTTCATCCCGACCACAGAGGAAAGGGATATATGCAGTTCTGTATGCTTCTTGCACTCGATGAAATGAAACAGAACATGACTGATATTTCAAACCTTGGCGGTGCCAGACAGAGATATGAGCATTTCTCATATGAACCTGCAGGTATCCAGACAGGTTTCAGTTACAGACAGTGCAATGTCACAAGAACTCTTGGGGCTGACAGAAAATCAAAATTTACTATCAAAGAACTCAGCCCTGAAGATAAAGACTATATTTCTCAGATTACAGCAATATACAACAGTCGTCCCTACAGAATGGAAAGACCCGAAGAAACAATGCACGACATTCTTCTTTCCTGGAATACAATTCCTTATGTTGCGCTTGAAAATGACGAAGTAAAAGGCTGGTTTGCATATTATAGCAGCAAAGACGGACTTCACGAGCTGTTTTACAAGAATGAAGAAGATATTGAAGATGTTATTCTTCTTGCTCTTGAGAATTCAGGAAATGATAAAATCAGAATTCCGGTTCCCGTATTTGACAAGCCTCTTTATAATTACCTTGCTCTTCATTGTGAGTTTTATGATGTGGGACACGCTGAACAGTTTACAGTTTTCTGCTATGAAAACGTCATAAGAGCATTCCTTAAGTTCAAGACTTCATATCAGAATCTTCCCGACGGTGAACTCAGACTCTTTATTCAGGGTGAAAAGCTTCCCGAACAGCTTAAAATAACAGTAAAAGACAACAATGTTACTGTTGAAGAAACTGATGAGAAACCCGATATCATTCTTAAGCATCAGGAAGCAATGAGATTTATCGGTTCACTCTATTCAGAAAGAAGAAATGAGGCTCCTGCATTCTGTCACGCATGGTTCCCGCTTCCCTTCTACAGCTACGGACTTGATAATGTATAATAAAAGCAACAGAGAGACAGCAAAAAAATGCTGTCTCTCTTTCTTTTATTCAACAATTTTTACTATTCCCTTATTTTCTCTGTCTGCAGGCAACTCACAGTCTGCATAACCGATCGCAGCACAACCGAAACAGATATGATTTTCAGGTATACCGATTTCTGTCAGCAAAGCTCTTACATCAGTGTCATTGCAACTGTCTCTGAGCTGATTTATCCATACGGATCCCACACCGAGAGAATGTGCAGCGAGAAACATATTTTCGAGCACACATGCTGTATCGACAGCCCCGTGTCTGTAATCTTCTGGCACAGTAACAATAATAAACACGGGAGCACCGTAAAATCTGTGATAATCAGGTCTGTCCAGTGCTTTTGCAATAGCTTTCTGCAGATTTACAATTTTTTCATCATTTTTAAGGACTGTAATCTGCCAAAGCTGAGTATTCATAGCACTGGGCGCGTAAAGTCCTGCTGTTATTATCTGACTAAGATTTTCTTCAGATATCATTTTGTCAGAAAATTTTCTTACACTTCTTCTTGAAACAATATTTTTCATAATTTCATTCATACTGATCACTCCGACGTAATTCTATCATTTTACTCAATTTAATTCAACTGATTCATAAAAAATTCACAAAATCACAACATAAATATAATACGCATTGCATAAATTTTATTGAATTGATTTGTAAATTATGGTAATATTATATTAGATTAAGAGAGGTGATATTATGAACAAATCACAGTTTATATTCAAGGCTATCGATGTTGTTTTTGATAAATCACAGAATCCTTACAACATAGACAGCATATATTCTGTCAGAGATATTCCTTACAGCAATCTTGACGCTAAGATGACCGTGGGTGACCTTTACTTTGACCCTGCAATTCTCAAGGACGGCAAAAAACACCCGATTATCCTCAATTTCCACGGTGGCGGATTTGTTATGGGTGATAAGGATTACAGAAAAACTCTTAGTGAGCTTTATGCAAGCCGTGGATGTTATGTATTCAATGCAAACTACCGTATGCCGCCAAAAGTCAATATTTTCGGCTGTATCAAGGATGCTGTAGATGCAGCAAATCACATTATAAAACTTGCTGAAGAATACAGTATAGACCTTAAAAAAATTGTCATAACCGGTGACTCTGCAGGAGCTTACCTCGCATCATATATTGCTGCTCTCAAATTCAATGAAGGCATGTCTGAAGCGTTGTCTTTGCCATCCGTCAAAATTGATATTGCAGCACTAATTCTCAACAGCGGTCCCTACAATCTCGCAGCAATGCTTGACACAAAACTTCCTATGAGTATCAGACACGAACTTGCATCAATGCTTACAGGAAAACAGCTTAAAGAAGACCTGAGTGACATTTATGACTATGAATATTTCAAATATATGTCAACAACAGATTTTGTCAATGACAACTGGTGCCCGTCATTCATATCTTGGTCTGATTCAGACTTTGTCTGCCCCAATCAAGGACGTCCGATGGCAGAGCTTCTCATGAAGCATTGCCCGAAAGTAAAAACTTCATATGCAGATGGACTTCTCTACGGTCACGATTTCCACCTTTCAATGAAAAATGAGAAATCTATGCAATGTATTGAAAGCGGCATAAAATTCATAGAAAAAATATTCAGCGAAATAGATGAAAAAAACACAGTAAATGCATAAAAAAAAGCGGTTCGATTGAACCGCTTTTTTTATCAGATACCTGCGATTGCAGGCTTGTCTGTACCTTCTTCAAGTCTAGATTCGTCACGCACAAATACCGGATCAGCACCTTTTTCAATACAATCTTTTGTTATTGTGATACTGACAACAGATTTGTCTGAAGGAACTTCATACATAAGTTCAAGCAAAGCTTTTTCCATAATTGCACGAAGACCTCTTGCGCCCGTTTTCTTCTCAAGAGCCATTTCAGCAACAGCTTCAAGAGCCTCATCTTCAAACATAAGTTCAACATCATCCATATTGAAAAGCTGAACATACTGCTTTGTGATTGAGTTTTTAGGCTCTTTAAGAATTCTGACAAGAGAATCTCTGTCAAGATTCTTAAGCGGAGTAATAACAGGTACACGACCTACAAGTTCGGGAATGAGACCGAATTTGATAATGTCCTGAGGAGTTGCAAGTGACATAATATAGTCACTGTCAACCTCTGCCTTTGATTTTACCTGTGCTTCGAAACCGATTACGGAATTACCCATACGCTTTTCGATAATTTTTTCAATACCGTCAAACGCACCACCACAGATAAACAGAATATTAGTTGTGTCTATCTGAATGAATTCCTGCTGAGGATGCTTTCTTCCGCCCTGAGGAGGAACATTTGCAACTGTGCCTTCAAGAATCTTAAGAAGTGCCTGCTGAACGCCTTCACCGCTTACGTCTCTAGTTATTGAGGGATTTTCTGAACGACGTGAAATCTTATCAATTTCATCAACATAGATAATACCTCTTTCAGCACGTTCAATATCAAAATCGGCAGCCTGAATAAGGCGGAGAAGAATATTTTCAACATCTTCACCCACATAACCTGCTTCTGTGAGAGTTGTTGCGTCAGCAATTGCAAAAGGTACATCAATAATCTTTGCAAGAGTCTGTGCAAGCATAGTTTTACCTACACCTGTAGGACCGAGAAGAAGAACATTACTCTTCTGGATATCAACATCACAGTCTGCACCGTAATAAATTCTCTTATAGTGATTATAAACAGCAACGGAAAGAGCAGTTTTTGCGCTGTCCTGCCCGATTACATATTCATCAAGCTTGTTTTTGATGTCGGCAGGCTTGGGAAGATCTCTTTTAAGTGCTTTTTTAGACTTCTTTTCTTCATAATAAGTTTCCTCTGCAACAATTTCGCTGCAAAGTGCCGTACATTCATCGCATATAAACACATTATCAGGTCCTGCAATCAGCTTACGGACAAGATTCTGCGGTTTCTTACAAAACGAACAACAAACTGAATTATCTCTTGAATTTCCATTCTTAGCCAAATGTAATTCAACTCCTAATCAAAAAATAATCGGGCAAACCGTTGTGATCTGCCCGATCAAAAAATTATCTGTGTGCAATAACCTTATCTACAAGGCCATATTCCATAGCTTCCTCTGCTGACATATAGTTATCACGCTCTGTGTCTGCATAAATCTGCTCAATGGGTTTGCCTGTATTCTCTGCAAGAATTCTGTTAAGATTTTCCTTTGTTTTGAGAATCTGCTTTGCTACGATTTCAATATCAGTTGCCTGACCTTTAGCACCGCCGAGAGGCTGATGAATCATAACAAGGCTGTTGGGAAGAGCATATCTCTTACCCTTTGCACCGCTGGAAAGAAGGAATGCGCCCATTGATGCAGCCATACCCATACAGATAGTTGAAACATCACACTTGATGTACTGCATTGTATCATAGATAGCCATACCTGCGGAAACTGAACCGCCGGGACTGTTGATATAAAGACTTATATCCTTTTCGGGATCCTGACTCTCAAGGAAAAGAAGCTGTGCAACGACAAGACTTGCAGTTGCGTCATTGACTTCATCTGAAAGAACTATAATTCTGTCATTGTGAAGACGTGAAAAGATATCATAGGCTCTCTCGCCTCTGTTTGTCTGTTCAATGACGGTAGGTACCAATGCCATACTAAAAACCTCCTTGGACTCTTAAATTATAGTACACTTGCAGAATATTTATTCAGATTATTCTGCTGTTTCTTCAGCTGCGGGTGCTTCCTCTGCAGCTTCTGCTTTCTTAGTTGTCTTCTTTGTTGTTGTCTTCTTAGCAGCTGTCTTTCTGGGCTTTGCAGCCTTTGCGTTTGCGACAACGAATTCAACCGCCTTCTTGTTTACGATATCGCCCTTAGCTGTCTTTTCGGGGATAGCAGCCTTGATCTGGTCAATATCCATTGAGTATGCATCAGCGTATGACTGATAAAGTTCATTAACGTCTTCATCAGTTGCTTCGATACCCTCAAGAGCAACAATCTTTTCAAGAGCAAGCATAAGCTTAACTTCTTTTTCAGCCTGAGCCTTGTACTGCTCTCTTACTGTCTTTTCGTCCATACCTGTGTACATAAGATATGTCTTGAGGTTAAGACCCTGCATCTGAAGTCTGTAATCCATATCCTGAAGCATATTGTCGATTGATGTTTCAATCATACATTCGGGAATTTCACCCTTAACTGCTTCAACTACCATATCAAGAAGCTTTGATTCGAATTCCTTGTCAGCATTCTTCTGCTTAGCCTCTGTAAGTGTCTTTTCAACATCAGCCTTGAGTTCATCGATTGTATCGAATTCGCTGATATCCTTTACAAACTCGTCATCAAGTTCGGGAAGTTCCTTTACCTTGATGCCGTGAAGCTTGATTTTGAATACAACGGGCTTACCTGCAAGATCTTCTGCGTGATATTCTTCGGGGAATGTAACGTCGATATCGAATTCTTCACCGATGTTGTGACCGATGATCTTTTCTTCAAAACCGGGAATGAACTGACCGCTGCCGATTGTAAGGTCAAAACCTTCAGCCTTGCCACCGTCAAATGCTACACCGTCATTGAAGCCTTCATAGTCGATTGTAACAATATCACCGTCAACAACTGCTCTGTCATCAACATCAACGATTCTTGAATTGTCTTCCTGCTTTCTCTTGAGTTCAGCTTCAACTTCTTCAGCTGTAACTTCAACAGCAGCCTTTTCAGCCTTGAGACCCTTGTAATCGCCAAGTTCGATTTCGGGCTTAACTGTAACTTTACATGAAAGTTCTACACCGTCTTTACCAACAGTCTTGATGTCAAAATCAAAAGGATTATCAACGGGATCAATACCTGCTTCAGCAACAGCTGCTTCGTATGCTGCGGGGAATGCGATTTCAAGTGCATCATCATAGAATACACCTTCACCGTAGTACTTTTCGATAAATGCTTTGGGTGCTTTACCCTTTCTGAAACCGGGAACAGCGATATTCTTCTTAACCTTGTTGTAAGCTTTGTTGTTTGCATCAGCAAAAGCTTCTGCACTGATAGAAAGCTCAAGTGTTACTTCATTTGTTCCTGTTTTTTCACATGATTTTAAGCTCATTAGTTTTTCCTCCATTCTCATAGTAAATATGAGATGATATATTTTAACTTTTGTATTATAACAAATTATTCCGAAAATTTCTACTGTTATTTCAAAAAATATGAAGAAATAATGGAAATATTTTATGCTTTTTCTATTAATTTTGGACAAAAACCGAGTCTGTCACCCGAAATCAAAGAAAATTTTATTCCGTCACGTTCAAAATTGTCATATCTGCCTGTCGTATCACCGTGAACATGACCGAAAAAACAACGTTTTATATTGTATTCAAGCAACACGCTATATATCTCTTCGCATTCTCTGTCTTCAAAAAGAGGAGGATAATGAAGAAATACAATCGGCTCTTTTCCTATATCAATTGCTGATTCAATTGAGCGGATAAGTCGCTGTCTCTCACCAAGAACAACCTTTTTATCACTCTCCGGAGAATCGTAAAACCAACCTCTAGTGCCGCATACCGCATAATCACCAAACGCAAATGAATTATTGAAAAGAATCTGAATAGAATCAAAATTCTGCTCTGCCAGGTAATTATTCATTTTATTGAGAGTTGTCCACCAATAATCGTGATTACCCTTCATAATAATTTTTTTGCCCTTGAGTTCGTGAAGAAACTTAAAGTCTTCATAACACTCAGAAAGCTTCATTGACCAGGAAATATCACCATTAATAACAACAGTATCATTATCGGAGACTACTGCATTCCATTGTTTCTGAAGTCTTTCAACATAATTATCCCAACCCTTGAAAATATCCATGGGCTTATCTTTACCGAATGACAGATGAGTGTCACCGATTGCAAACAAATTCATACACTATTCTCCTTTCAGGAAAAATTTTCTTAAAATAAACCCGTTTTACCGGTCAATAATAACATCAAGAGAATTCTCTTTAATATACAGCCTTCGGGCAAAAAACAAAGGTGATTGAATCATGGAAAACAAAATCAGATGCGAAGTAAAGAACTGTGTTTATCACACAACTCAGAACAACTGCACAGCTGACTGCATCACAGTCGGCAACAGTACAGCATGCAAGTGCGGCGAAACAGCTTGTGAAACATTCAAGATGAATGACACAACAATGAAAGGCTGATTCAATCAGCAAAGAGGACGGCAATAACCGTCCTCAATTTTTTACATAATTATTCAATACCGAGCATATTAAAAACAACTTTTCTCATGCTGTCTGCATCCTTTTCGCAGACATTACTGAAACGAACTTCTTTGTTTTCAAGACCTTTAAGCTGAGCAGGAGCAATAACTCCTGTTTTTTCTTCAAGCTGTGTAAGCATTGAGAATTCGTCACCGTCAGCACTGCCTTCAACTGCAGTAAGAACGCTTGCGCAGAACTTATAGGGACTTGCTGTTGAAGCGATAACAACGGGTGTGTTGTCACCTGTTTCTTTTACATAATCATCATAAACCTTGATTGCAACTGCTGTATGCGTATCACAAAGATAATCATAATTATCATAAACTGCTTTGATTGTTGCCTTTGTTGATTCATCATCACAGCAACCTGCAGAGTATACAGCCTTGATTTTTTCAAGAACTTCTGCTGATACTTCAAATGTACCGTTATCTTTAAGTGAGCCGTAAAGACCTCTTACAGCGGCATCATCTTCACCGTGAAGAGTAAACATAAGTCTTTCAAGGTTTGAAGAGATAAGAATATCCATTGAGGGAGAAATTGTAGCAAAGAAGTTTCTGTTTCTGTCATACTTACCTGTTGTAATGAAGTCTGTGAGAACATTGTTAGCGTTTGAAGCACAGATAAGCTTACCAAGAGGAAGTCCCATCTTCATTGCATAGTTAGCAGCAAGAATGTTACCGAAGTTACCTGTGGGAACAACAACA
The DNA here is from genome assembly GCA_045639185.1 of Acutalibacteraceae bacterium. Lineage (GTDB taxonomy): Bacteria > Bacillota > Clostridia > Oscillospirales > Acutalibacteraceae > UBA1081. The sequence goes on along the minus strand of JAZUCO010000081.1, from coordinate 668 downwards.
TTAATCTTGTCACCGAGAGCTATCTTACCCTGCTTAAGCATATCACAGTAAGCTGAAAAATAGTAAACAATCTGAGGAACAAGTCTGCCCCAGTTAATTGAGTTAGCTGAAGAGAATACAAGATTGTTCTTTTCAAATACAGTCTTGATTTCATCGTCTGTAAAGATTGTCTTAACGCCTGTCTGAGCATCGTCAAAGTTACCGTTGATTGCACAAACACCGACATTGTTACCTTCCTGTGTGCACATCTGACGCTTCTGCATAGGGCTTACACCGTCATTGGGATAGAAAACAAGAATCTTTGTTGAATCAACATCCTTGAAGCCTTCAAGAGCAGCCTTACCTGTGTCACCTGATGTTGCAACGAGGATAACAATTTCCTTATCCTTGAGAGTCTTCTTTGATGAACCGATAAGAAGGTAAGGAAGAAGCTGAAGAGCCATATCCTTGAAAGCACATGTGGGACCGTGCCAGAGTTCAAGAATATTTACATTATCGTGAAGGTTAACAACGGGAGCAACTTCATCTGATGAGAACTTGCCTTCTTTATATGCACCTTCAACGAAAGCTGCAATTTCTTCTGCTGTAAAATCCGTAAGGTAAAGAGAAAGAACTTTCTTTGCTCTTTCGATATAAGACATATCTTTCATTGAAGCAATGAATTCAAG
>JAZUCO010000080.1:0-10616 GCA_045639185.1 Acutalibacteraceae bacterium | reverse complement strand
CCACAACTGATATTCACTTCAATCCCAACAACTCCGTATGCGCTATCGAAGGTATCACATCACCCGACGGCAGAGTATTCGGTAAGATGGGTCACTCAGAAAGAATCGGCCACGGTCTTTACAAGAACGTTGACGGTGATTTCAATATCGGTATGTTCGCATCTGCTGTTGAATACTTCAAATAATTCATAATCAAACACCACCTCAGGAAACTGCGGTGGTGCTTTTTTTTGTAAATGATGAAACTTGTTGGTATAGTGTAGGGAGCGATGCCCACATCGCTCCGTTATAATCAGAATAAACTAAAAGGGCCGATGAAATCATCGGTCCCTGAAATTTTTTATTGTAGCTTAAAACTGATATTCACCGGCTGTGACTTCTGTTACTTTGCCGTCGAGAATGATTGTAGCTGTGCAGTTTTCTGGTACTGTGAAGAAGTAAGAAACCTTACCGTTTTCTTTCTTCCATTCTGACTTGACAGTACCGAATCTTGATTCAATTGATGCTTTTACGAAATCGAGTCTGTCATCTGTAAGAGGAGCGAAGATAATGTGCTCAAATGCAGGTTTGCTTTCGTCAATCTTGATACCTGCAGCATCACCGTAAAGCCAGTCAGCAACAGAGCCGTATGCATAGTGGTTAAATGAGTTCATTGAAGTGCTCCACATTGAGCCGTCTTCACGCATACTGTCCCAATGCTCCCAGATTGTTGTTGCACCCATTTTGACTGAGAAGAGCCAACCGGGATATTCTTCACGGAGAAGAAGGTCATAAGCAGTTTTTTCATAACCGTTGTCTGAAAGAGCGTGAAGAAGGTACGGAGTGCCTACAAAACCTGTCTTGAGATGACCGCATTCTGTTACAAGCTCGTTAAGCTGTTTTGCAGTTTCGGGGATATTGTCGCTGATGCCGAAATGACAAGCAAGTACACAAGCTGTCTGTGTTGCGTAATCGGGAGCAATTCTGCCGTCTTTCATGTACTTGTTTCTGAAAGCGTTGATTGCTTTTTCTCTCATTTCAGGATATTTGCCTGCATCTTCACCGCAGAGAGCACATGCTTTTATATAAATTTCACTTGAATAAATGAAATATGCAGTTGCGATAAGGTCTTTGTCTGTACCGTTACTGCAGTCTTCGGGGCTTGAACCGTCAAGGTTGAGCCAGTCACCGAAGTGATGACCTCTTGCCCAGATATCATCCCATGTGTGGTAGTCAATATATTCAAGATAATCAGCCATTGACTTGAGAGAATCTTTAATGATTTCTTTGTTGCCGTATGTGAGATACATCTGCCAGGGACAGATTGTAGCCGCATCAGCCCAGGCGGCAGAGCATTCATCGTCAGGACCGAATGTGTTGGGGATAACGTGAGGTACTGCCCCCCAGGGTGTCTGGTCTGCACGAAGGTCTGCAAGCCATTTTGTGAAGAATTTTTCAACATCGTAGTTGTATGATGCAGTCTTTACGAAAACCTGAGCATCACCTGTCCAGCCGAGTCTTTCGTCTCTCTGAGGGCAGTCTGTGGGTACATCAAGGAAGTTACCCTTCTGACCCCATATAATATTGCTGAAAAGCTGATTGATTCTTGCGTCTGAACATTCAAAGTAGCCTGTTCTCTTCATTTCTGAATGAACAACGATTGCTTCAAAGTTTTCTTTCTTGATTTCATCGCTGAAGTTTTCGAGTTTTACATAACGGAAACCAAAGAAGTTGTAATCGGGTTTGCATATATGCTCTTCACCGTCACAGATGAATGTTGCTTCTGCCTTTGCGCTTCTGTAATTGTCGTTGTAGAAGTTGCCGTCACCGTCAAGAACTTCTGCGTGATAGATTGTAGCTTTTTCACCCTTGTTACCTTTGATTCTGAACTGAACATAACCTGTCATATTCTGACCGAAGTCAAGAACTGTTTCACCCTTGGGCGTTGTGATGATTTCTTTTACGGGAAGATGTTCGTGTTCAATGATTTTTTCACCGTCACGGTCAATGAGATTGTTGTTGTTCATAGGAATTACAACAGCATTGCTAGGGGAGTTATCAGAGAATGTTGCATCGTATGTATAACCGTTGTAAAGGTGAGAATATGTTGTTTTTCCGAGTGTGTTTATCCAGCTTTCATCTGTGTTTATTATTTCTGTTGTGCCGTCTTCATATTCAATTTCAATTGCTGCAATAACAGCCATTTCACCAACGCCGAGGAATCTGTGCTGGAGTCTTGATGAATTGAAGAAGTTAGGGCATTTCCAGCCGGGGCCTACACCCAATATAATTGTATTATTATTTATAAGTAAATCGGTGATATCATATGTTTCCACCTGAAGGCGGTTGTGATAACTTGTCCAACCGGGTGCAAATATGTAATTGCCGACTTTTTTGCCGTTGAGGATGATGTTATATACACCGTAAGCTGTTGCTTCAACAGTAGCTTTTTTTACGGGCTTTGTAATGCTGAATTCTTTTTTGAATTCAGTTGACGCATTATCAAAGATTTTGGGACTTTTTATCCACTGTGCATTTTTGATATTTTTCATTTGATTCTCTCCTTTGTGGATTGATAAAACGATTGTAGCACAGCAAAAATAAAAAAGCAACGAGAAAAAGATGATTTTGAAAGTCAGGTGGAGGAAAGTGTATTAAAATTGCAAAAATGTACAAAAAATTGTACCGAAATACAACATATTGTGTACGCACATTTGTTTGTCGCAAGCATTTGGGTTGGGGGACTCAAAACCACGCAATATAGCCGTTTTTAGAGGTTTTATATTTCCGAAAAAAGTATTAAAAAAGTTTGAAAAAACGCTGATTTTTTTTAATTTTACTATTGCATTTTAGTATTTTACCTTGTATAATAAAGTCAAGTGGTGCGGATTTGCACCCGAATAACACTAAAGTGGTGACAAATGGGGAAATGATTTACATTCACCCTGTTTTTTGCATTTTCTGAATACTAAGAAAGGAGTCGGGCGATGAATAACAGATTTTCATCAACATCATACCACGGTCTTGATGCTAAAAACAGAATATTTATTCCTGTGGGATTCCGTGATTCGCTCGGCGAAGTCGTTTACGTGTTCAGACAGAAAGGTGCAACAGACAACTGTTTAAGACTTTATACTGCAGAGCATTTTGAGAAACTCGCTCAGAAGTACAACGATATGGAAGACGAGGCTCTCACGGTTGAAGAGATTGAAGCAGCAGCCGAAATCAGCAGAAGCTTCTTCGGATATGTTGATGATCTTAAAATGGACAAGCAGGGAAGAATCACTCTCAGTGCCATTCAGCTCAAGCACGCAGGTATTGAAGGCGAAGTTGCAATAATCGGTATGGGTAACCGTATCGAAGTATGGAACAGGGAAACCTGGGACAAAAAAATGGGTTATATCTAAAGAACGAATATAGATTTTGACGAAAGGCGGTGCGCTATGGAATTCAACCATAAGTCGGTTCTGCTTCAGGAAGCAGTCGATGCGCTGTCTGTCAAATATGATGGGATTTATGTCGATGCGACTGCAGGCGGCGGGGGTCACTCCTCCAAAATTGCGGAATCGCTCAATAATTCAGGCAGACTGATTGCTATTGACCGTGACCCCGACGCTATTGCAGTACTTACCGAACGATTCAGTGATAAAGAAAATGTCACAATAGTAAATGATGTTTTCGATAATATAAAGTCAGTTCTTGAACGAAACGGTATAGACGGTGCAGACGGCATTCTCGCAGACCTCGGTGGCAGCTCCTATCAGCTTGATACTGCAGAAAGAGGTTTTTCAATCCATAAAGATGCACCTCTCGATATGCGAATGAGCAAGACAGGCTATTCGGCATACAATGCAGTCAATGAACTGAGTGAAAAAGAACTTGCAGACATAATTTTCTCTTACGGTGAAGAGAAGTTTGCAAGAAGCATTGCAAAGAATATAGTAAAGAAAAGGGCGGAAAAGCCCATAGAAACAACTTTTGAGCTGTGCGACATAATTTCAGCTTCAATGCCTGCAAAGGCAAAGAGAGACGGACATCCCGCAAGAAGAACTTTTCAGGCAATCAGAATTTATGTTAACCGTGAACTTGAAATGTTGCCGGGCGCACTCAGAGATATGTTTGAATGTCTTAAACCGGGCGGAGTGCTTGCAATTATTACATTCCATTCGCTTGAAGACAGAATTGTAAAAAATACTTTCAATGAATTTTGTAAGGGCTGTACTTGTCCTCCGGAATTCCCCGTTTGTATATGCGGAAATAAACCGAAAGGTGAGTTGCCTTTCAAATCAAAGGCTCCCACAGATGAGGAGCTCGAATACAACCCCAGAAGCCGCAGTGCAAGACTCAGGGCTGTAATTAAATTATAATTTTACTAAAAGGAGAGGTCTGAATTGGCGCAGAATCAGAATGTTTACAATTTTTCATTATTCGATTCACTTGATTACGGAACATCTGCGCCGCAGATAATTCCTGAAATTGAGCCAGTAAAAGCACCTTCACGCAAAAAGGCTCCTGCTAAAACTGTAAAAACTGCAAAAAAGACAAAGGTGAAAGCTTCTGCTTCACAGAAGGCAGCATCAAAGCGTTCAGCACTTTATTCTGTTGTTATTATGTCAGTTGCAGTAATTGTTGTTGCACTTTTCGCAGGAACAATAAGCCTTAACAGTGCACTTGATGAAAAGGTGACAAGAATCAATATGGTTCAGTCTCAGATAGATGAAGCAAAAAGTGAACAGGTAAGACTTGAATCTCAGCTTGATTCGCTTGTCTCAATAGACAGACTCGATTATTATGCTGTAAATGTTCTCGGTATGGTCAAACTTGAGGATTACAAGATTACATACATCAATAACAGTGAAGATAATCATGTTGTTCTGTCAGGCGGCAAATCATATGAAGATAATTCTTTTTCTGTGAAATTACTTAAGATAAAAGAATATTTCTCAAAATAAAACAATAAATATAATCAGGGATTGTTTTGACATAAATGCTTGTCAAAGCTATCATAAAAAGGGCGAAGTATATTCGCCCTTTTTATGGCAATCAGGGGTATTGAAATTTTACGGAAAACTTGCGTTTTTGCGGAAGGAGAGCATACTATGAAGATGAAAATCAACAATAATAAGCGAGGAAACATTGTAACAGGTTTATGTTATGCTCTCGTTTTTTTGATCATATTCAATCTTGGTATCCTTCAGATTGTAAACGGCGATAAATATTCTGCAATTGCAGAAAATCAGCAGCTCGGTGACAGAGTCATAAACGCGAAAAGAGGCACTATCTATGATGCCACAATGAATGTTTTGGCAAAAAGTGCAGACGTATGGTGTGTATTCCTTGACCCCTCAAGTATTTCTCAGATCAAAGAGAAAAACCGTGACGAAGCAAGAACTATTGTTGTTTCCGAACTTTCAGAGATACTCGGCATTGAGCAGGAAACAATGATAAAATATCTCAACAGAACAAACTCTTCATACGAAAAAGTCAAAGGTCAGGTTGAGAAGACAGAGAGAGATGCAGTTCAGGCTCTTATCGATAAATATGCAAACAGAGAAGAAAACAGTATTGACCTTAGCAGCCTTATCAGAATCGATCCCGATGTAAAAAGATATTATCCCCATTCATCACTTGCATCAACAGTTATCGGTTTTACAGGTGACGGTGGTGTCGGCAGAGCAGGTCTTGAGTATTTCTATGATGATATTCTCACAGGTGTTGCAGGCAGAACACTTACTGCACTCAAGGGCAATGGCGGTATAATGCCTAATCAGTATGAAACTGTTTATGATGCTCAGGAGGGCACAAGTCTTGTCCTGACTCTCGATATTCAGATTCAGTATATCCTTGAAGATGTGCTTTCTCAGGCTCTTGAAGACACAAAGGCTCAGGGTGTTTACGGCATTGTTATGGATGTTGACACAGGTGCTATTCTTGGTATGGCATCTCTTCCTGACTATGACCTGAATGACCCGAAAACAATTGCAAGCCAGAATCTTCTTGACGCATATCAGGAAGCAGTTTCAGCTCCCGAAGATTCTTCAGAATACACAAGTGAACAGAAATCACTTTCATATTATCAGAACAAACAGTGGCAGAATCAGAATGTTCTCACTACATACGACCCCGGTTCTGTTTTTAAGGTGATCACAGCCGCAGCAGCTATTGAAGAAGGCGTTGCAGATATGAATACATCTCATTTCTGTACGGGTGTAATCAATTACGCAACAAGAAATATCCATTGCTGGAGAGCAGGCGGACATGGCTCTGAAACATTTGTTGACCTTCTTAAGAATTCATGTAACCCCTTTGCCGTTACTCTTGCAGACAGCATCGGTACAGAAGTTTACTACGATTATTTTGAAGCATTCGGATTCACCGAAAAGACAGGTATAGACACTTCAGGTGATTATACTCCTACAGCAGGTGTCCTTTATATGGAGAGAGATAAATTCACAAAGTCTGACCTTGCTTCTTATTCATTCGGTCAGTCATTCCAGGTTTCTCCGCTTCAGATGATTACAGCGATTTCTGCTATTGCAAATGGCGGAAAACTTATGACACCCTATCTCGTCAGCAAACAGCTTGACGAAGACGGAAATACAATCAAAGAAACCGAGCCTGTTGTAAGACGTCAGGTTGTTTCAGAAGCAACAGCACAGCTCATCAGTGAGTGTATGGAAGAAGTTGTTTCAACAGGTACCGGTAAAAACGCTTATGTTGCAGGTTATCACGTTGCCGGTAAAACAGGTACTTCAGAAAAACTTGCTCAGAATAATCTTAACGATACAGAAGCATACATCGCATCATTCTGCGGATTTGCTCCTGCATATGATCCCGAAATTTCGGTCATAATTGTTGTTGACGATCCCGAGGGTGAACACGGCGGCGGTGCAGTTGCCGCACCTCTTGCAGGTGATGTTATTGAACAGGTTCTCGAATATCTCGGTGTTGACCGTTCTTATACAAACTCAGAACGTGAAAACCTTGTAAAATATACTCCTGACCTTGTGGGCAAAACTATTTCGGAAGCACACACACTCATCAGTGCAGAAGACCTTACAGTAAAGATTATCGGTCAGGGTGACAAAGTTGTTGCTCAGTATCCCGAAGCAGGCAGAGGATTGCCTTCAGAGGGTATGGTTGTAATTTATACTCAGGAAGACTATGAAACACAGACTGTAACAGTTCCTGATTTCAACGGACTTACCGTGGGTGAAGCAAATAAGCTTGCTCTTAACAGCGGTCTGAATATCAGAATTTCGGGCAGCTCACTCAACAGCGGTACTGTTTATGCTTACAAGCAGAGCAGAGAAGTCGGTGAAACGGTTTATATGGGTGAAATCATCAATGTTTCATTCAAGACAACGGAAGGCGTTGCAGACTAAACGGGAGGTAACAATATGAAAATATCTGAAGTTTTATACGGAATTAAGACATATGATATATATGAAGATGCAGAGGTTCAATTTGTTACTGACGATTCACGCAAAGTAACAGAAGGTACAGTGTTTGTCTGCATAAAAGGTGCAAGATTTGACGGTCATTCCGTAGCGGCAGAAATGCTTGAAAAAGGCGCTGTATGTGTTGTCTGCGAGCGTGACCTCGGTCTTCCCAATCAGATAGTTGTAAGCAATACACGTGCTGCAATGTCTGTTATCTGTTCCAATTTTTACGGTAATCCCGCATCAAAGCTTAAACTTATCGGTATTACAGGTACAAACGGCAAAACAACAACAGCATTTCTTGTAAAAGATATGCTTGAAAAACTCGGCAAAAAGACAGGGCTTATCGGTACAGTCAAAAATATGGCAGGCGATAAGGAATATCCTGCAGCGCTCACAACTCCCGAGAGTTTCGAGCTTCACGGTCTTTTTAATGAAATGGTAAAAGAAGACTGTGAATATTGCGTTATGGAAGTTTCATCCCAGGCTCTTGCTCAGTACAGAGTAGAAGGACTTCGTTTCGCAGCAGGCGTATTTTCAAATCTTACCCGTGACCATCTTGATTATCACGGCACATTTGAGAATTATGCAGAGGCAAAATCAATGCTTTTTGCTCAGTCTGATATCTGTATTCTCAATCTTGATGATGAGCGTGCAATGTCTATGATGCGTAATTCAGACGGCAGAATGGTCACATACTCCGTTAATCAGGATGAATCTGACTATACTGCAAAGTATATCAGATACAAAAATGAAGGTATCGAATACGAGCTTGTAACAATGGGCTATGTTGAAAGAGTAAAAGTCGGCATTCCCGGTGAATTTACTGTTTACAACTCAATGGCAGCTGCTGTTACACTTATTGAACTCGGTTTTGATTTCAGCGCAGTGCTTTATGCATTGTCGCTGTGCAAAGGTGTTAAGGGTAGAATAGAAGTTGTGCCCACAGATACTGATTACACCGTGATAATTGACTATGCACATACTCCTGACGGACTTGAAAATATAATTTCATCCCTCCGCAAAATAGCAAACGGCAGAATTATAACTGTTTTCGGTTGCGGCGGAGACAGAGATAAAACAAAGCGTCCTATTATGGGTGAAGTTGCCGCAAGGCTCTCTGATGTTGTTGTTGTCACATCAGATAATCCCAGAACAGAAGACCCGGAAAGTATTATTAATGATATTCTCGAAGGTCTCAAGGGCATAAAAACAAAGAAAATTGTTGAGTGCAACAGAACAAAAGCAATTGCAAAAGCACTCAAAGAAGCCGAAAAAGATGATATTGTTCTTCTTGCAGGCAAAGGCCATGAAACATATCAGATAATCGGAACTGAAAAACATCATTACGATGAAAGAGAAATCGTTAAGGAATTACTTGAAAACAAACTGTAAAGGTTGATTGATTTGAAAACTCTTACATTAACAGAAGCTGCAGAAGCTGTCAGCGGAAAACTTATCGGTGAAGGCAGCTTCACGGGAGTTTATACCGATTCAAGAAAACCTGTTAAGGGCGGTCTTTTTATCGCTCTTGAGGGTGAGAAATTTGACGGTCATGATTTTATAAAAAATGCTGTAAATGACGGTGCTGCAGCAGTTCTCTGCAGAAAAGAAACAGATGTGTCACTTCCCGTGATTTATGTTGAGGATACAAAAAAGGCTCTGCTTGATCTTGCATCATATTACAGAGGACTCTTTACATTCCCCGTGGCAGGTCTTACAGGCAGCGTAGGCAAAACCACATCAAAGGAAATGACAGCTCTTGTTTTTGCAAGTGAATATGAAACTGTAAAAACTCAGGGAAATCTCAATAATGACATCGGTATGCCTCTTACTCTGTTCAATCTTGAAGACAGCACTCAGGCTGCAGTTATTGAAATGGGAATGAATCATAAAGGTGAAATTTCAACACTTACAAAGGTTTCAAGACCTGATCTTGCAATAATTACAAATATCGGTGTGTCACACATTGAAAACCTCGGCTCAAGAGAAAATATTTTAAGCGCAAAGCTCGAAATTCTTGAGGGTATGAAAAAAGGCTCACCTCTTATTATAAACGGTGATAACGATTTGCTTTCAGGCGTTGAAAATGATGATTATGATATTGTTTTCTTCGGTATTGAAAATGAAAAATGCCACGTAAGAGCTGTAGATATTGTTATGAGTGACAGCTCAACAGATTGTAATATTCTTTATGAGGGCAAAAAATATCCTTGTTTTATTCCAATAGCAGGTATACATAATGTTTATAATGCGCTTTCTGCATTTGCGGCAGGTGTAAAAACAGGAATCTCTCCCGAAAAGGCGGCTTCTGCAATAAAAGATTATGTACCCGCCGGAATGCGACAGAAAACTGTTGAAAAAAATGGTATTACATTTATCGAGGATTGCTACAATGCAAGTCCCGACTCCGTAAAAGCAGGAATAAACACTCTTGCAGGTATGTCTGCGGCAAGAAAAATTGCTGTGCTCGGTGATATGCTTGAACTTGGCAGTTATTCTGAAACAGCTCACCGTGAAACAGGCAGATATGCTGCAGAAAAGGGTACAGATGCCTTGTTTGCATACGGCAATGCTTCCTCATTCACTTATGATGAGGCAAAAAACAACTATATGACAGAAGTTTTTCATTTCACTTCTGAAGAAGAAATCGGCAAAGCTCTTTGTCAGTATCTGAAAAAAGGCGATGCAGTGCTTTTCAAAGGCAGCAGAGGAATGAAACTCGAAAATATAATAAAGATAGTTTACGAGAATATCTGATTACTATGAAAGGGGATTTGAGCTATGAATACGTGGTTGGCTTTTGCGTTTGCGGCAGTTGTCGGATTCGGTATTTCATATCTTCTCGGTTATGTGGTTATTCCGTGGCTTCACAAGCTCAGATTCGGTCAGACAATTCTTGATATCGGTCCTTCCTGGCATAAAAACAAGCAGGGAACTCCTACAATGGGCGGCTTCCTCTTTATTGCAGGAATCATAACATCACTTCTTGTGGTGCTGTTTACAGATAAAATTCTCGGCGGAGATATTGTCGGAGCAGGTCATATAGATGCAGATTCGCAGAAGATAAAGCTCTTCAGCGGTATCATTATGGCTATTGCTTATGCTCTTATCGGTTTTGCAGATGATTACATTAAAGTTGTAAAAAAACGCAATCTCGGTCTTACAATTAAGCAGAAATCAATTGCGCAGATA
>JAZUCO010000079.1:0-6824 GCA_045639185.1 Acutalibacteraceae bacterium | reverse complement strand
TTAGCAAGTTTAACTTCGATACCGAGATATTTTGAAAGGCACTCTGCAACGGGAGCCATTGAGAATTCGGGATTGAATTCGCCCTTGGGTCTGCCGAGGTGTGAGCAGAGGATAACTTTTGCATTGTTTGCAAGAAGATATTTGTTTGTGGGAAGAGAAGCTACAACTCTCTTGTCACTTGTGATAACGCCGTTTTCCATCTTTACGTTGAAGTCGCAACGTACAAGAACTTTTTTGCCGGCAACCTGAATGTCTTCAATTGTCTTTTTGTTTAAAACGCTCATTTTGAAATCTCCTTTTATATAAAGAATTTTTTTACTTTTTAACACAATAATTATTATATTATATTGTGAAAACTTTATCAATCAGCATTTCTGCCAAATCGAAAAATAATATGGTAAAATCTTTGTATATTTTATTTGTATTTTTAATATACCCTAAATTACCTCATTATAAAATTATTATAGCAAGTTTATCCTGAAAATGCAAGATTCAAAAAACATACTCTTCAGAAAACCGTCATATATATTCAGCAAGGTGGTGTCTGATATGAAACAAAAAATCAGAATCTATGCTGTATCAATCGCAATTTCACTTGGTATCGGTGTTGCATCTGCATTTCTGACAAGAAACAATATGGATATTTACAGTCTTGAAAAAACTCCACCGTTGTCTCCTCCTGCGTTTCTTTTTCCCTTGGTGTGGACAATTCTTTATATTCTTATGGGAATCGGCTCCGCAATTATTCTGACAACTGCTACATCAACACTAAGTGAGAAAAAAAATGCACTATCTGTTTATGCACTAAGCCTTTTCTTCAACTTTTTCTGGAGCATAATCTTTTTCAACCTGAAAGCATTTCTGTTTTCGTTTATCTGGCTTGTGGCATTGCTGATTCTCATTATAATGACAATATTCAGATACTCAAAAATCAACAAAACTGCCACATATCTTCAGATTCCCTATGCAGTATGGGTAACATTTGCAGGATATCTGAATGCAGGAGTATGGCTGTTGAACAGATGAACAATAATTTATCGCTGTGCGATAAATTATTGTTTATAAGCAATGCCGTCGGTTTCCCGACGGCATTTTTGTTGTTTATTTTGCAGGGGGTACGTTGATTTCGAGGTCTGTAAGAGGGAATGAACAGCAGGGATGGATACAGCCAAACTTATAGTCTGCAAGTCTGCGGTATTCAAGGTGCTTAGGAACATAAACCGTACCTGAAATAAGATGTGAATGACAGAATCCGCATTCACCGCTGCGGCATCTTGCAGGTGCTGCAAGACCATTCTGTTCAATTATCTGCATAACAGAGTCTGTTGACTTACCCTTGATAATATATGTCTTATCCTGAATTGTAACAGTAATTCTGACTGTTTCGGGGATTCCTGCAGGATAATCTGCCTGAGTCTGGGGATTATGGAATTCACCGAACATTTCATGTCTGATATATTTTTTGGGAAGCTCAAGTTTTTCAAGCTCTTTATCTACAAATTCGTACATCTGCTGAGGTCCGCAAAGGAAGACAGAATATGCTTCATTTTCGGGAGCGTACTTCTTGATGAGTTCTGCTGTGATAAAGCCTTTTTCGCAACCTTCGGGAATTTCTGCATCCTTATCGCTGAGAACGTGAACAACCTTGATTTTGTCACATTTCTTCTCAAGCTCTTCGAGTTCATCACGGAAGAGAATATTATCATAATTTCTTGAACCGTAAAGGAGTGTAAGCTCGAAATCTTCATCACCGTCATTGATTGCGTTAGCCATTGAAATAAAGGGAGTGATACCGCTGCCGCCTGCAAGACAGATAACTTTCTTTGCATCACGGAGAGGTTGATATTCAAAGTTACCTGCAGGTGCAGCAACTTCAACTTCTCTGCCCACTTCCCAGTTATCAAAGATATACTGAGACATAAGTCCACCCTCTACAAGCTTGATTGTGAGAACATACTTGCCTTCAAGAGAATCCTTGGGTGAAGAAGAAATTGAATATGCTCTTGTTACGGGCATACCTTCGATTGTTTCAAAAACAGTAAGGTACTTACCTGCTCCGAAATATGCAAGTGCAGTTGTGCCTTTTGCTACATCAGGAACGAGTGTGAAGCTTCTTGTATCTTCCGCCATAACCTTTACATCGGCAACTTTAAGATACTGTCTTTTAGGATGAAGTGCCCTTGCAAGTGCAGTTGCATTATCTGAGAATGAAGGCAGTTCAGCCTTTGCTTCCTTGAATCTTGCCTGACGGTCAGGAAGCATTTTTAAGAATTTTGAACCTTTGAGGTTATTGAAATGCTTAGCCATATTATTTACCCTCCTTCAGCTTTTTAACCACAATGCCTGCGGCTTTTTCACCTGTATAATATGCACAGCCGTAGCCGTCGCCTCTCTCCTGAGTTGCACCGCAGAACCAGAAGTTATCGAAGGGCTGATCTTTATCGTACTGAATTGTTCTGGGAAGCATACTATCCCACTTTTCAAGCATATAGCCGTAAGGTGTGCCGAGAGGTGTGTTGAGATAACGTGCGAATGTGGGAGGAAGTGCAATTTCGATTTCCTCAATGTAAGGCTTGATTGAGATATTAAGAGCCTTTTCGCATGTTTCAATCATATCTTCGGCAACTTTTGTCTTGAACTTCTTGTAGTCCTGAGGCTTGATATCCTTCATAACATCGCCGAATGTCATTGTTGTAAGGAAAAGCTGGCTTGTGCCTTCGGGAGTACAGTCGGGAATGATTTCGTTAAGGCAGTTGATGATGCAGTAGCCGCTGAAATAATTCTGAGCTGCTTCATACTGCTTGTCTGAGTCAGAATCGGGAGCAATGAATACAGAATAGTCAGTAATTCCGAGTTCTTCCTTAGTTTTATTCATACCGAGATAAACTGTTGTAAGTGTACATGCAGTTTTTCTTGCATTGAGCATTTTAAGCTGCATTTCGGGAACATCTTTCTTATCCATAAGCTCTGTGAAGACCTTATAAGGATAAGCATTACAGATAAACTGCTTACCGTAAACTTCCTTTTCACCGTTGATAACAACACCTACGGGCTTGCCGTTTTTCATTATGATTTTTGTTACATCTGAGTTATACCAGATTTCACCGCCGAAGTCACGGATCTTCTTATCTATTGAAAGGCTCATTTCGTGGCTTCTGTACTTGGGAATACCTGTTCCGCTTCTTACATAGCTATGAAGAACGCACATATAGTAAAGGAAGTCAAACTGAGATGCGGGTGAACCCATATAACACCAGTATGTGTTAAAAATATCCTGAGCCTTCTTGGGCATACCGAGATCATCAAGAGCTTCTTTCATTGTGTGAGAAACCATAGTCATAATATCGGGAACATCTTTAAGACAACCGGGAATTTTTGAAGGGTCTTCAAGACATTCAAAAGCCTTGAACATATTGATTGACATATCAAATGCCTTACGGCAGCTTTCATATGAACCGGGAACAAGTTCATCAAGCTTTCTTGAGAAAGCTTCAAAACCCACGGGCATACGTGCATCAACAGTTACAAGAACACCGTCTTCATTGACAAACGCATCCTTGTCACCCTCTTTTGCGGGAACAACAAGACGGAATGTGGAATCATGTCTGCACCATTCCACATCAGCATCAATACGATTGAATACTTCTTCAATTGTACCGACTTCTTTTTCGTCACCGATACCTGCAAGCTCGTGAAGAGAGGGTTCAAACTCAAATCTGCCTCTTACGAATGAAGAAGCTGAACCGCCGGGAATGTTATGTCTTTCAAGAAGAAGAACTGAAAGACCTTCTTTTGCACAGTTTGCAGCAGCTGCAAGACCGCCGTTACCTGCACCGATAACAATTACGTCATAAGTTTTCATTTATTTGCCTCCTCAGTTTTTACTGATTGTTTTTTCTTCTGTTTTTTGCTCATAAGCACAGATGCAAGAATTGCAAAAAGAAGTGCCGGAAGAGCATAAAGGAATGTGAACGGATTTGAAAGATCTCCGTATGCACCGAGAATAGTCCAGAGAACATTCAGTATCAGCATTCCGAGATTTGCCGCAAGAAAATACTTACCGAAAGGTATTTTCATTGCACCGAATATAAGGCTTGAAAGGTCAGAGGGCATAAGTCCGCCCGCTTTGAACACAAATACAACCGCAAAGGAGTTTTCACCTGCAAAGCTGTCAAGCTTGCCTATTGCCTTAAACTTGCCTTTGAGCGAATCAACCATTTCTGCCCCCATAAATCTGCCGAGGAAATACGGCAGGATCAGACTGAATGCTGTTGCAACAGCATTCACAAGAACAGCTGTCCACAGATTGTCAAAAACAATTCCCGAAAGCACAAAAAGTACTGCAGGCGGAAAGATAAGCGCAAAAGATTTGACAATACTGAATGCCGTTATAATAAGCGCAACAGCAATTGTGCCACCCGTGAGATACTGTGTCAGCACATCAACATTGCTTACTGAAATATTATTCTTTTTCATAAAAACTATGCACAAAACAACCATTGCGAGCATAAATGCAAAAGAAACAATCTGCATAATTTTAATCAGTTTTCCGTACTTTTTGTCGGAATTGTTTTTCTGGTCCATATTACCCCTCCGAAAAACCATATATAATTATTATAGAACAGTTTATTTGTATATGTCAACATAAGTTTTAACATATTTGACATTAATTTTTGTATACTTCATAAAAAGAAAAAACACAGCCGAAGCTGTGTTTCTCTGATTATTTATTTTTCTTAACCTTTTTAACTACGACTCCTGACAGTACCGCAAGTGCAAGTACGTTGGGGATAACCATAAGCTGATTGAACATATCTGTAAGTTCCCATACAAGGTCATTTGAAAGACATGCACCGAGGAATACAAATACAACAGCTATTGCAGCATAAATCTTTTCTGACTTTTTACCGAACAAATAAACCATATTTATTTTACCGAAAAGATTCCAGCCGATTATTGTTGAGAATGCGAAGAAAAGAAGACAGATTGCAACGAAGATATTACCGCCCTTTTCACCGAAGACACTGCCGAATGCGAGCTGAGCCATATTAGCCTTTGTAACACCATCTGCAGCGCCTGTAGCAAGAATGCCACCCTTTGTGTAAAGAGTTGAAATAACAACAAGAGCTGTCATTGTGAGAACTACAAATGTATCAATGAACACACCTGCCATTGCGATAACACCCTGATCGTGGGGCTTTTCAACATTTGCAAGAGCATGTGCGTGAGGTGTTGAACCCATACCTGCTTCGTTTGAGAAAAGACCTCTCTTTGCGCCCTGGCTGATAGCCTGCTTGAGCAATGCACCTACACTACCGCCGAAAAGAGCCTGAGGCATAAATGCATACTTGAAAATCATACCGAAAGCTGAAGGAACATTCTTGATATTTACTGCAAGAATTATAAGACCGCCTACTATGTAAAGAAGAGCCATTACAGGAACAATCTTTTCAGCAACAGATGCAATTCTTGTTGCACCGCCGATAAAGATGAAACCTGCAGCAACAGCAACAACAATACCTACAATCCAACCGGGTACACCGAATGCAGTATTGAATGTTTCTGCAATTGAGTTTGACTGAACCATTGCACCCATAAAGCCGAGAGCAAGTGTAGCCGCAACTGCAAAGAAACCTGCAAGAGCCTTACCTGCTTTGCCTTTGAATGCCTTTGTTATGTAGTATACGGGACCGCCTTCAACACTGCCGTCTTCATTGACCTTGCGTGTTTCCTGAGCGAGAACGGCTTCAGCATAAATTGTTGCCATACCGAAGAAAGCAATAACCCACATCCAGAAAATAGCACCGGGACCACCTATAAGGATAGCACCGCAGGCACCGACGATATTGCCTGTACCTACCTGAGCAGCAATTGCTGTTGCAAGAGCCTGGAATGAACTGAGACCGCTTTTCTGTTTGCCGCCTCTGAGTGAGAGTCCGCCAAAAGTCTTTTTCATAGCTTCACCGAAGCAACGCACCTGAACAAACTTTGTCTTTACAGTATAGAAAAATCCGATACCGATAAGAAGAATGATCAGAATGTAGTCAGACAGATACATATTGATTGTCTGGACAATTTTGAGAAGTATTTCCATTGTAATCTCTCCAATAAAAATAAAATAACCGCCCTGTAAAAAGGCGGTCTGAAAAAAATGCAAAACATACATAAAAGTTATATATATTCTGCTCTGTCCTTTTGCCTGAGAGATTCAGCGTTTCCGCCTTGCACCTTTGGCACCCAATTGAATGGACTTCTCCAGAGCCTCCTCCGCTATCGGTTTCATAAGATTCCGACAGTTTCACAGGTAACTGAGTAAAAGTATAACACAGTAAAATATATATGTCAATAAAGAAATTCTATATTCTTATGTTCTTTCAATTTATTTCTGAAATGAGCTTTTTGACCATTCAAATAATGTTGCGGAAATTAAATCAAACAATAAAACTATACAATTCGCCATCAACTAACGTTACCTCATATTGAGTGTATAGTACCACTCTCAAAATTCAATTCGTTTAACCGAAAGGCGACCTTACCTCTTCACTATTCACTCTTACTTCTTCACTGAAATTCCGTTCACGATTTTTTAGTGAAAAGGTAAAAAGTAAAATCGACGAACTTCTGTCGAAATTCGTCGATTTTTTGGGAGTACGTCTCATTTTAGAACCACAAAAAAAATCATCCTTGATAATATTAATCATACAATCATGTGCAAGATCGTTGCACATGTTAATATCTTTTATGTGTTTATATACTCTGCTTCTCAGAAAAGGCATGTATTCTATATACAAATTCTCAGCAAAAGCTTTGTCAGAATCGTTATC
>JAZUCO010000078.1:0-8834 GCA_045639185.1 Acutalibacteraceae bacterium | reverse complement strand
AGTTTGAGAAATCAACAGTTGTTGTATCTTTGTATGCATAAACTGCATCAAGCTGTGCTTCTGTTCTTGCGATAAGAACTGTCTTTACAGCTTCTTTACCTGTTGACTTAACTGATTCAACAAGAGTCTGAAGGAGGTAATCTGCATCTTCATATACAACTGTGAAGATCTTGTCAGCGATTGTGTAGCCCCACTTTGCGCCAACTTCGTTGTAAGAATCTCTGAGTCCAGAGAGCTTTGTATCGAGGTCTGCGTGAAGTGAAATAGCACCGTCGTTGTCAAGTGTATCAATCTGAGTTGTGTAGATAAGGGGAAGGAAGTATGAGTAGTAAGTCTGGAATTCCATCTTAAGACCACGAACTTCGTAAACCTCATCAAGCTTTGTTGAGAATGTTGCCCATTCTGCTTCGTAATCTGTTGTCCAGTATGTTCTGTAGTAATCGTAACCTGTGTAAGAAGCGATGATAGCGTCGAAAGCGTCAACCTTCTGTACAAGACCGATAACTTCAGCGTCTGAGGGATTTTCAATGTCTTCCTTATCGAGAACATTGATGTAATCGCCGTATGTAGCTACCATTGCATCAACTGTTTCTTCGAGTTTCTGTTCTGTCATAACGTCGAAGAGAACTGCATTGTAGTTTTCTGCAGCTGACTTGAGAGCCATTGCTGATTCATATTCTGCTGAGTAGCCGCCGTCACCGATAATATAGTCAACGATTTCCTGATCCATTGAGTAAACTACATTATAAGCTGTATTTGTTTTTGCATAGAGAGCTGACATTTCTGCATAGCTTTCTTCATTGTATTCTGAACCGATAAGTGAGTTGAGAATATCAATGTTGTATTTGCCTGCAACTGCACGGTATGCAAAATCGCAATCATCCATAAACTGCTGGATCTTTGCGGGAGAAAGACCGAAGTGTGAAAGAACAGCATCGCTGAACTTCTTTGTTGTCATTGTTTCGTCAGTGAAAATGCTCTGATACATCAATTCTGTTGTAAGATAAAGAGACTTGATATCTTCAACAGACATTGCAAGCATATCTGCCTTTGTTGTAGCAAAGAGTTCTTCATTGAAGTACTTCTCAAGAGTAAGAAGAGTCTTTCTGATTGTATTATCCTTAATTTCCTTCTTAGTAGGCTTAGCTGTCATGTAGTTCCAGTAAGAAGTTGAGATTGTGGGTGTGTAGTATGTCTTAGCACTACAACCTGAACCTGATGTTCTTGTTGAAACACTTGTAACAGTTGCACTTGAACTATAAGTGTGTGAATAAGTATATGTTACGCTTGTGATAATTGTTGAAGGAATGTCTTCAATCTTATCAAAAGTCATAAGATACTTATTAAGGTCAACCTGAACACTTGAAGTCTTAGTGATAATATCTGTGGTTGATGCACCGTAGTATGAAGCATATGATGAAACAGGATATGTAGCTGTCACATCAGCACCGGCTTTGATTTCAGTTTCAGTTTCTGAACCTTTAACACCGGTTTTTGTAGCAGGTGCTTCATAGCTGTAAACTGTTGTACCGTCGGGATTGAGGACATTCTTTACGAGCTGTCTTGCTGCAGTAGCATTTGTGTACATGCTATTGAAGTCAGCATCGAATCTGTCATACAATGCCTTGGTTGAGTTCGCAGCTGAAGTAGGATCTTTACCTTCACGGTATGTGTTAACTGCATAGTCGAAGATTGCTCTTGCTGCTGCAAGTGATTTACCGTCATCGGCTGTGTAGTTCCATGCATTGCCGCTGCTTGTGAGTGTGAATCCGCCTGCAGTAGCTGCATTGATAAGATCAGCAACATCCTGCTTTGAGTACTCGGAATCACCTTCTGCTGCAGAAGCAACAAGACCGGTAAGACCCACTGAGCATACACTGAATATCATGAGTAATGATAAAAAGATGCTCAATGATTTCTTTGCGAGTTTCATGAATAAATCATCCTTTCTGAAATTTAATCAGTCACTCTGTCCCTCGGGTAAGATGCAGATCAGGAAAACATCTTACCCCTAAAGGCAGAATAAATAATTACTGAATTATTCTGTATACTAAAATGTATTATTCCATATTAGAAAAATAGAATTTTCAATATATACTACACCATAGTATCCTCAAAATTTTAACAATTTTTGAGAAACAAAAGATAAACTATCAGGTTGTGATTATGAATGAATTGTGAATACATTTTTCGAGTTTATTTTTTGTTTATAATTCTATGTTAGGATTGATAATGAAAAGAAAGGTGAAAAAATAATGTTTCAGATACTTGTAGCAGAAGACAACAAAATCTACTCCAAATTCCTGAAAATTGTGCTTTCACAGGCCGGTTATAAAGTTACACTCGCATCAAACGGAGTTGAAGCTTTAGACATCTTGGACAAAACACATATTGACCTCATTCTACTTGATGTTGTTATGCCAAAAATGGACGGTTTTGAATTCACACGACAGTTAAGACAGGCAAACAACAAAATTCCCATCATAATGCTGTCAGAAAAATTTCAGGATGAGTTCAAATGTGAAGGTTTTATCGCAGGTACAGATGATTACCTTACAAAACCCGTAAATGAAAAAGAACTGCTTCTCAGAATCAAAGCAGTTCTCCGCAGAGCAAACAGCGCAAACGAACATAAACTTTTTATCGGCAATATTGTGCTTGATTATGAATCACTCACCGTTACAAAAGACGGAAAGACACAACTGTTGCCAAAAAAAGAATTCATTTTGCTCTACACTCTCCTTTCCTCTCCCGAAAAAGTGTTCACAAGACTTCAGCTTATGGACAGTATATGGGGAATGGACTCAGAAACAATTGAAACAACTGTAAACGTACACATCAACAGACTACGCAAACGATTTGACGGCTGGACAGAATTCAGACTTGTTGCAATCCGCGGAACAGGCTATATGGCAATAATTAATGATGAAAAATAGAAAAAATAATAAAGAGATACGCGTAAGCTTCTTTAAGAAATTAAACAGGTTTCTTATCATCTGTATTATTCAGTTTATTATTGCAATACTTCTTACAAAACTTATTCTTCTTATCTTCGGTCTGCTGCACAAAGCAGAAGGTTTCGACTTCGCAATATCTGTATATACTATAAATAAAGCACTTATCAAATCATATATGATTCTGAACATTATAACTTCAATCATAATTGTTCAGCTTCCTATGCATATTGTTCTTAAATTTCTGAGAGCATTTGAGCATATAAAAAACGGCGATTATTCTGTAAGACTCAGGTTCAGATATTTCCCGGGACTGAAAAAATCTGCCGCAAGATTTAACAATATGGCTTCCCATTTACAGAAAACAGAAATGCTCAGCAGTGATTTCATCAACAACTTCTCTCACGAAATGAAAACACCGATTTCATCCATAACAGGTTTTGCAAATCTGCTCAAAGATGACAATCTGCCAAAAGAAGTACGCGATGAATACATTGACATAATACTTCAGGAGTCAGACAACCTCAGTCATCTGTCAAAAAAGATTCTGCTTTTGTCAAAACTTGAAGAACAGACTGAAATAACAGAAAAATCAATCATTAACATATCAGAACAGATAAGGCTTGCTGTTGCGGCAACATATCATACCTGGTCAGAAAAGAATATAACGATTGAAGCCGCAGAAAATGATTATTTCACATCAGGCGATAGAGAACTGCTTGAACACGTGTGGCAGAACCTTATTGACAATGCAATAAAATTCTCACCCGTCGGCGGTGAAATCACAATAAAAATTATTCCTGAAAACGAAAAGCTCAATATAAGCATCAGCAATCAGGGAAAACCGATTCCGTCTGAAAACTTCTCAGATATTTTCAAAAAGTTTTATCAGGGTGATAAATCAAACACAACAAAAGGCAACGGTCTCGGTCTGCCGATGGTTAAACAGATTATTTATCTTCACAACGGTGAAATATCCGTAAAAAAATCAGACAATGTATCTACCGTGTTTGAAATAATACTGGACAGATATACTCCGTCTGAAAAATGACGCAGTTTACAGCTTTTTGTAAATCAATAAATTATAAAAAGAACCTCCTATGGCAGAATAAATACCATAGGAGGATTTTTATATACGGAAATCAGAATTTCCGTATTCATTCAATATTATAAAACCATATAATCATTTGCCGGAATTACAGTTTTTGAACCGTCCTGCAAGATTATTTCTTTTTCTTCGTTATTGAAATTCATAACAAAAATGCTGTCGCCACGCTTTCTGACAGATATACCGCAAGGTACGGAAATATCTGAATCTGACAAAATATTTTCCTTTTCAGCAAACCATCTGCAGAAATCACCTGAAAGATCTCCGTCATTTCTGAAAGCGACATAATATGCCTTACCTCGGCCGTATTCGTTTTCGGTAACTGACGGCAACCCTGAATAAAAATCACTCTTGTATTCACCGAGGATTTTTGCTCCCTTTGAGTGAATAATATCACAGACGTGATTAACTTCATACTCCTTACCGTTGAAAGTTGCTTTACCTGTCATATTCTCAGGCAGAGAATCGGTTTCTTCACACCATATACCAAAGACTTTTTTAAGACCGTTTGCGGGCAAACCGCCGAGATAACATAAATCGTCCTTATCAACAACGGCACTCAGATAAGTCACAACAAAATTACCGCCGTTTCTGATGTATTCTTCGATTTTGCTTTCGGTATCATCTTTCAGCATATACAGGAAAGGAGCGATAACCAGATCATACTTTGAAAAATCATCATCCATTGATATAACATCGGCAGAAATGCCCATTTCCCAGAATGGTCTGTACCATTTGATGCACTCTGCAAAATAATCTCTGCGTTTGTTATTGTAACCGCAGAAATGATGCACAGCCCTGCTGTTATCCCAGTCACAGATAATTGCAACCTTACTGTTACAGTAAGAGCCGACAACATTACTGAGTCTTTCAAGAGCTGCACCGGTAGTTGCAACTTCTCTGAAAACTCTTGTATTTTCATTTCCGCAATGGTCAACTACCGCACCGTGGAATTTTTCGTGACTTCCGCGGCTTTTTCTCCACTGAAAATACTGAACACTGTCTGCACCGTGAGCAACTGCCTGAATTGCTGTGAGTGTCTGCATTTTAGGTTTAGGCAATTTATTCACATCGTGCCAGTTTACAAGCGACGGTGTGCTTTCCATCATAAAGAAAGGCTGACCGTTTTTCATTGAACGGAATGTATCATGACAGAATGCTGTTTCAACTGCCGCATCAATGTTACTTTCACTTTCTCCGAAGCAGGGATAGTTATCCCATGACACAAGATCAAGATGCTTTGCAAACTTCTGATAATCTATACCGTTATACATTCTCATAAAATTAGTTGTTATGGGAATGTCCGGTGTGATTTCACGGATGGGAGCAATCTCATTTTCATAAAAAGAAATGTGGCTGTCGGTTACAAATCTGTCCCAGCACAATTTCATTGCAGAAATATGATTTTCTCCACGGTATTTAGGTGAGTTAATCTGACTCCAGTCGGTGATTCTGTGACTCCAGAAACCGTTCCACCAACTGTCATTCAGTTTTTCAAGATCATTATCATAGTATTCTTTCAGCCACTCTCTGAAAGCACCCTGACAAAGTTCACAATGACATTCACCGCAGTATTCGTTTGATATATGCCACATTTTAAGTGCAGGATGATTTTTGTATCTTTCTGCAATGGCACGGTTGATTGCATTTACCTTTTTACGGTAAACAGGAGATGTCAGGCAATGATTATGACGGACACCGAAATCGTTTCTGATTCCGTTTTCTTCCACTCTTAAGACTTCAGGATATTTCTGAGAGAGCCATGCAGGTCTTGCACCTGACGGTGTTGCAAGAATAACGTCAATTCCGTTTGAGTGTAGCTTATCCATCATTTCGTCAAGCCACTGAAAATTATATACGCCCTCCTCTGGCTCAAGCATTGACCAAGAGAAAATGCCGACAGTTGCACTGTTTATGTGAGCAAGATTCATAAGTCGCATATCTTCGTCTATGATTTCGGGAGTTTTAAGCCACTGGTCGGGATTATAGTCTCCGCCGTGTACAATATGATTAAAAAATTTCTTTTCCATTATGCCACCTCTGAAAATTCAGTTTGTAAATCCGATTATATCACACCAGCACCATATAATTCAATCAAAAAAAACTGCATCATGAGAGCTTCTGTCATAACTGCACATTTTTTATTTTATATTATAATACCATATAATCTACAAAGCAAATGTAGATTTGCAATATATAAAACTATGTCAGTATATTTCCCTTTGAAAAACAAATACTAACATCACGATTTGAAATTTAAGGAGAGAATATATATGAAAGCAACAGGAATTGTGCGTCGGATTGATGACCTCGGCAGAGTCGTTATCCCTAAAGAAATCAGAAGAACAATGCGAATCCGTGAGGGTGACCCGTTAGAAATTTATACTGATGCTGACGGTGAAGTAATATTCAAGAAATATTCACCTATGGGTGAGATGTCTGAATTCACATCGCAGTATGCTGAGGTGCTTTACAGAGCAACAAATCTGCCCGTTATCATCACAGACCGTGACCACGTTATATCCTGCACGGGTGTGCCCAAGAAAGATGCAATGGAGCATCACATTACAAAAGAGCTTGAAGAAATTATGGAAAACCGTTCAAGCTATGTGGCAGGCTCAGACAACTATGACCTTATCCCCATTGACGGTCTTGATAAAAAAGCGGCTATCGCCTACCCTATCATCGGTGGCGGAGATGTTTCGGGCGCAGTTATTCTGCTTGCAGGTGAAAACGGCACAGCCCCAACACAATCAGAAATAAAACTTGCTCAGGTTGCAGCATCGTTTTTAGGAAAACAGACGGAAGAATAAACAATAATTTAGCAGAGCAAAATTATTGTTTCAATGAGTAATGAGCAATGATAAATGATAAATATTGGAAAGGGCTTCGCCCTTTGACCCAATTATAAAAATCATTCCATTGTGCATTACAAAAAAAATCAGCGGTCATATCACTATGACCGCTTGAATTTTATTCTGTTACGTCTTCATTGGCAACAGCTTTTGTTGCTTCTGTCCAGTTTGCGTTATCATCTGCTTCATATACAAATGATACTGAATCGCCCTTTGCAAAGAAGATTGCTTCAGGAATTGTATTTGCTGAAACCTTTACATACTTATCAACACCTGAAAGCTTGATATAGTAGCAAGTTGAGCCGCTTTCAATCTGGCTTCTGATTTCTTCAATAACACCTGAAACTGTCTTTTCTGCAGGTTCTGTGTTCTGGTCGGGTTCGTTGTTCTGAACATTTTCGGGAGCAACGCTTGTATCAACATTGATTGCATCCTTCTTGTTGTCCTTGAGAACAACTGCATAGTTCTGGATACATTCAACAAGATCGGGGTTACCGTTTGCGGTATCAGTTGCAACGATATTATAGTTACTTACGTTAACCATTGCATAACCCTTTACAACATTGCTTGAGTCTTTCATTGACATAAAGTATGTTGCCTGACCGTCAAGGTTGATAAGAATGGGGAATGTTGCAATCCAGCCTTTATCTGAAAGAACACCTTCTGCTGAGTTCTGTGCAGCAAGTTCTGTTGCACCTGATTCTTCAAAGAACATTGCTTCCTTTGTTCTCTGGTTGATAAGAATGAAACCGAGAATTGATTCGTCTGCAGTAACGCTTGTAACACCTGTGTAGATATAAACGTCATCGCCCATTGCGATGTAGCTTGAACCTGTTGTTGTCTTCTTAACACCTGTCTGACCGAAAACTGAGTTCCAGAAACCGTTGAGGTATGTGCCGTAGTAATTATATTGCTGAACAAGAAGATTTGCGTTGTAAACCTGGTCAATCCATGAAAGAGAAACCTTGTCTGCTGATTCGCCCGCAACAACTTCATCGATTGTGTGGTAGCTGCACTTACCTGTAACAGCGTCAACCATTACGATACCCTTTACGTCGTCACCGCCGATAAGACCGATTTTCTTTTCAATGATTTCACAGATCCAGTAAGGTGTGCCGTTGTCATCAGCTTCAAATGAAATGTTGCCGATAATTTCTGTGGGATACTGGAAACGGACAATTCGCTTGAGGTTTTTCTGAAGATATTCTGTGGGTGAATACTTGATATAACCCTCTGTGCTTTCTTTATCAAGAAGAATAAAATCTGTATCCTGAGTATTCATATTAACAATAACATAACCGGGGAAACCGTCTTTTGTGTTATTGATCCACTTGAAGAAGTTACCGTATCTGAGAGGATAAACTCTGCAGGGAGCACCGTTGTAGTTAATCTGTGTTGAATATTCTGTTGCAAGTTCAAACTGTGATTCAAGATTGATTGATGCAAGGTCACCGAGAACCTTGTCTGCAAGTTTTTCTGCAGCATCTTTGTCTATCATTGCAACGTTCTTGAAGTCAACTGTGCTGTCAATCTTTGTGATGCTTGAATCAAGGTCTTTATTAACTTCAAACTGAAGAAGTTCGCTGTAAGATGCAGCTCTGAAGAATACGCTTGATGCAAGGAAACCGATAAGAAGCACAATGCCGAGAATAACCACAAGAATTACCGGTACTGTTGATACCTTTTTTACATAAGGAATATATTCGGGACGGATAAATGCCTTTGAAAGAAGGGTGTTTGCACCGATGAAGATTGCAACAACCACTGCCCAGAATATATAGAAATCAAGTGAACCGAAATTCATTGCGGGAAGCATAAAGTAATATGCAATTGCACCGCCGATAACGGTAAGAATCAGGCTGATAACAATTTTCATACCTGCTTTTTCGGGAGGAATATAAACCTCTTTTGTGGAAG
>JAZUCO010000077.1:0-8381 GCA_045639185.1 Acutalibacteraceae bacterium | reverse complement strand
CGGCACGAATGTGCATTTTCCGAAGGAAAATAAAACGGCAGAGCCGTTATTGTTCGCTTTGCTCACAATCGGGCGTTGGATCAACGCCCCTACAAGCTCGATTTTAATTTCTTCAAACATTTCCGATAAATTATTGTTTATGAAAGGATCAGATTATGAACTTCATAATTTCAGGCGGAAAGAAATCTGCCGACATCAGACTCACAGAAAACAGAATCGGTGACATTCTTTATCTCACCGTCAATATGACATTACCCACTCCCGAAATTCCCGAGGCATTCAGCATCAAGTGGAATTTCAGCGCAAGCGATGTGCATTCCACCTGGAATCCGTCTTTGCTTGATATTCATGGACTGGCTTTTGAATGGGGTATGCTCAAAGTACAGTCCCGTCTTGCATCATGGATGCCTGTGCAGTCACTTATTTCTCAGAACG
The DNA here is from genome assembly GCA_045639185.1 of Acutalibacteraceae bacterium. Taxonomy (GTDB): domain Bacteria; phylum Bacillota; class Clostridia; order Oscillospirales; family Acutalibacteraceae; genus UBA1081. The sequence goes on along the minus strand of JAZUCO010000077.1, from coordinate 7,946 downwards.
GCAGAAACAAGCTTTGTATAGCAGTTTCAGATGTTGACACACCTATAAACATAAATACAGGGCTTCGTGAAGAAGATGCAACATTTGCCTGTGAAATTGAATTTTTTACAAAACCCACATCTCCCGTAAGCTCATATAACGCAACCGTGCGTTTTGATATGCGTAATATTCCTTACTATGACAGCATTTATGAAACTACTGATTGGTGGGAAAATGACTGCGGTTACACTCCTGCAAATGTACCCGAGGCTGCAAAAATGCCTATGGATTCACTGTGGTACAGTTTTCATCAGATGCTTGACAAAGATGAAATTATAAAAGAATGCAAAGCCTCAAGAGAGCTGGGACTTGAAACTGTAATTATCGATGACGGCTGGCAGACAGATGATAACAACCGTGGTTATGCTTACTGCGGTGACTGGCTTGTTGCACCGAATAAAATGGGTGATATGGCAGAGCTTGTTGAAGAGTTACACAAAATTGATATGAAAGTTATGCTCTGGTATTCTGTTCCTTTTATGGGAAAATACACTTCAAAATACGAAGAATTCAAGGATATGTTCCTCGAGGGTTCCGGTAACGATATTGATTTCTTCGGTCTTGATCCGAGATACAAAAAGGTTCGTGATTACCTTGTTTCAATTTACGAAAAAGCTGTAAAAGAATGGAAACTTGACGGTCTGAAACTCGATTTCATTGATTCCTTTGTACTTAAAGGCAAATCTCTTGAACCTGATACAAAGCGTGATTATCCGTCACTTGAAGATGCTATTCACGCTCTTATGACAGAAGTCAGAGCAACCCTTACAGCTATCAATCCTGATATACTCATTGAATTCCGTCAGTCATATGTAGGACCGTCAATCAGAAAATACGGAAATATGCTCCGTGTTGGTGACTGCCCTTGTGATACGCTCAAAAACAGAGTTGGCATTATCAATCTGCGTATGACATCAGGCAACACTGCGGTTCATTCAGATATGATAATGTGGAATACGGATGATACTGCAGAGAATGCAGCGCTTCAGTTTGCAAGTATTCTTTACGGTGTGCCTCAGATTTCAGTCCGTGTTGATAAGCTCCCTGAAGAACATTATAAAATGCTGAAGTACTATATTTCTTTCTGGAAAGCGTGGAAAGAAGTTCTTCTTGACGGCAAGCTCACAGCAGAAAATCCCGAATGCAATTACAGCTCTGCTTGCAGTACACTCGGTGACAAATCAGTCATTACTTCATTCACAAATCCCGTTGTCTGCGTAAAAACAAAGAATGCTGTTGCTGTCAACGCTTCAATGTACAATTCACTTATCATAAAAGGTGCAAAAGACAAAAATTATACCGTTGTCAATTGTATGGGTGATGAAGTTGAAAAAGGCGTTGTTGCGGCAGATATTGAGGAAATCAATGTGCCTGTTGCAGGAATAATATTTGTAGAGTAAGCAATAATTTTATGCACAGCTTTGTTAATATAGTGTAGGGAGCGATGCCCACATCGCTCCGAAAAGTTTGATGAAGTCTTAAACGGACCGATGTAGGCATCGGTCCCTACAGAGTTTATGCAAAATATCCATTATTCCCTATGTACTGTGAATTAAATTATTATTAAGGATGTTGATTTTATGAAAAAACTTTGTTGTTGGCTTTTAATTGTCGTTATTATTACATTATGTGGTTGTTCTGAATCAAAAACAAATGAAGAAAACACAGAAGCTGTATCACTAACGGAAACTTCTTCCTATACAAGTGAAATTATTGATGAAAGCGATTATTATAAAGTCATATACAACGGTGATTTTACTTACAGTTATGAGATTCGTGACAAATCAGGAAACATTCTTTTATCAGATAATTCCGAAAAAGAAGAACCGCATATAGCCATGCTGAATAATAATACCGTTAAATTAATGATTCAAAGAGGTACAGGACTTGCTACTCAAGTCACTACTTATTGCAATATAGAACAAGGCACCGTATCAGATGAATTTTCATATGTACTGACTGAGTTTGATAAAAATGCAGTTTATGTTCAATACCGAGATAATGTGCACTATATTATTATTCAAAATATTTTTGACAAAAATGAATTTTACCAAGAATCTAAAATAAGCGATGCATCACCGATTGCTGATGCCATTACAAATGCTGAAATTTCTGAAGATGATAAAATTCTTGCAGTAACATATCATACAGGAGAAGATTGTTTGGAAGCAACAATACTTATCGCACTGAAATAAGCAAAAAACCACGCATCTGCGTGGTTTTTCTTAATTTTCAGCTTTTTTGAAATTTATTTCGCTCACGAATGCACTGCCCAGAATAAGCACGGCACCGATTACACCGTAAACATCCATACCCTCTTTAAGCAGGAATACAGACAAAAGAACTGCAACTGCAGGGTCTATGTAACTAAAAATTGCAATGGTCTGTGCTTTCAGGTCTTTCATTGAATTGAAATACATCACATATGCAATGCCCGTGTGCACAACACCTGCAATCAGAATCATTATCACTGCTTCTGATGTGAAGGTTATCTGTGAAGGTTTTACTGTTAAACAACAATAAGGCAACACTACCAATGCTGCTGAGCCGAGCTGTACTATTGTTTTATCATAGGCTGAGATTTCTCCCAGTTTTTTATTGAGTATTATCACGGTTGCATAAAGCGCAGCAGCCGCAAGACCAAAAAGAATACCTTTTATTTCATTGAATGCAGGGATACCGTTATTTATTATTCCCGAAACAAAAACCATACCCGTAAGGGCACCCGCAAGACAAAAAATCTTTTTTCGGGTCAGTTTTTCTTTAAGAATCAGCGGTGAAAAAATCATCACAAAAAACGGAGCCATATAATATGACAATGTGGATATTGCAATACTGGTATTGTTATATGCTTCAAAAAGGAATATCCAGTTAAAGCCTATTGCCGCACCTGACAACAGAAGAATTGTAAGATTCTTTTTGATATTTTTGAATGATATTGCATTTTTTGTCACAAGCACCACAAGTAATAAAAAAATCATACCTATCAGCCCTCTTGCGAATGCAATTACGCTTGAGGGCATCGGTATGAATTTTCTTACGATTCCGATACTGCTGAATATGAGCATCGATACTGCGAGCTGTAACTTTGCTTTTACAGCCTGATTCATATTATTCTGCAGCCTCTTCGATTACTGAAGTACAATGGGGGCAACGTGTTGCCTCAATTGCGATTTCACTCATACAATAGGGGCACTTCTTTGTTGTGGGAGCTTCTTCTACAACTTCTTCCTTCTTCTTGCCCATTGAAGAAAGTTTGTTGAGACCCTTTACAAGAAGGAAAATGATGAATGCCATAATGATGAAATCAATTGTAACAGCAATGAAGTTACCGTATGTAAGCACTGCTGCGCCTGCTTCCTGAGCTGCTTCAAGAGTTTCGTATGCCTTACCGTCAAGAGCAATGAACTTTGATGCAAAATCGCTTCCCTTTGTAACAAGACCGATAAGGGGCATTACAAGGTCATTAACGATTGATGTAACGATTTTCTGGAAAGCACCACCGATGATAACACCGACTGCAAGATCGATTACGTTACCACGCATCGCAAATTCTTTGAATTCTTTCAAAAACTTTTTCATAAATAAATCATCCTTTACTTTTTATTATTTAACATTCTTATTTTGAATGATAACTTGGCTCACAAGTGAGATTGATGCCCAGTCTCTTGAAAACCTTTTCATCAATCTGAGAAAGCATAACTGTTGAATGAACTTCACAGCCTCTGAGATTGCTCAGCTGTTCCATTGCCTTTTCCGCATCGGGATTTGTAACGGCACAGATTGAAAGAGCTATGAGAACTTCGTCTGTATGAAGTCTGGGATTTCTGTTACCAAGGTGGTCAACCTTGAGATGCTGTATTGGCTGAATTGTTTCGGGAGAAATGAGATGAAGTTCATCATCAAGTCCTGCAAGAGCTTTGAGCGCATTGAGAAGAAGCGCTGATGAAGAGCCGAGAAGCTCTGATGTCTTGCCGGTAAGAATTCTGCCGTCATTAAGCTCTATTGCAGCAGCAGGAAGACCTGTAAGAGCTGCTTTCTGAAGTGCAGGAGAAATGACCTTGCGCTCATTGGGTGTGACACCTGCTTTTTTCATAAGAAGTTCAAGCTTGTAAATAGTATCATCACTTGCCTTACCCTTCTTCTGATCACACAGCGCTGTATAATAACGACGGATAATTTCATCACATGATGCACTTCTTGCCGCATCATCATCAAAAATACAGTTGCCTGCCATATTTACACCCATATCTGTGGGTGATTTATAGGGGCATTCACCGAAAATTGTTTCAAGCATTGCTTTAACAACGGGAAAAATCTCAACATCTCGGTTATAATTGACAGTTGTTTCACCGTATGCATCAAGGTGGAACGGATCAATCATATTAACGTCATTAAGGTCTGCCGTTGCAGCTTCGTAAGCAAGGTTTACGGGATGATTGAGAGAAAGATTCCAGATAGGGAATGTTTCAAACTTCGCATAACCTGCTTCAATGCCTCGTTTATGGTCGTGATAAAGCTGAGAGAGACAAGTTGCCATTTTTCCGCTTCCGGGACCGGGTGCGGTAACAACAACAAGTTCACGTGTTGTTTCGATATACTCATTCATACCGTAGCCTTCATCACTTACAACCTTTGCGATATTTGACGGATAACCCTCGATGGCATAGTGCTGATAAACCTTTATGCCGAGTCCTTCAAGTCTTTTCTTAAAAGCTTTTGCCTGAGGCTGACCTGCATAACAGGTCATTACAACACTGCCCACATAAAGACCGATACTTCTGAAAATATCAATAAGTCTGAGAGTGTCTATATCATAAGTGATACCAAGGTCACTTCTGAGTTTATTCTTTTCAATATGCGCAGCATTGATAACAATAACGACTTCAACCTGTTCCTTCATCTGAAGAAGCATTCGGAGCTTACTGTCAGGCTTGAAACCGGGCAATACTCGTGATGCGTGAAAATCATCATAAAGCTTACCGCCGAATTCAAGGTAGAGCTTGCCGCCGAACTTTGAAATTCGCTGTCTTATGTGCTCTGATTGCATTTTAAGGTATTTTTCGTTGTCAAATCCGGTTTTGATCATAATTCGTCGCCTCTTTGATTTTTTCAAACAGCATTATTATATCATAATATATTTGCTTTTTCAACATTAATTTTACTGTTACTGCTTTTTAAGATATTAATTTATATTATTTTTTTCAGCGGATTCTACAGTTATATTTTTTTTACAATCCGACTGATTTTTATTTATAATTTTTACTTGACAAATGTTCAGCAATGGGTATAAAATAAATATTGTGCTAAAAGCATAATTTTTTATAAAAACAAGGATGTGATTCTTAATGGTTCCTGACGCGTGTCCGGAAACCGGCATACCGCCAAAACGAAGAATCGCTGAATAAAACAAAACTATGAATCTCCTTTCACGGCTTTGTTTTGTTCGGCCGAGAAAGGATTTGATAATATGACAAACTGTTATATCACAAGGAACAACTACCTTGAGGAATTAACAGGGCCGGAACCCGGCTGCTGGGTTAATCTTATTAACCCCACCGAATCGGAAATCAACAGGGTTTCCAATAAGTACAATCTTGACATTGATGCTCTTAAGGCTGCTCTCGACGCCGACGAGCGTTCACGTATTGAGATTGAAGACAATTACACAATGATTCTTGTAAACATCCCCACAATAGAAACAGAAACGGAAACAGAGCTTTACAGCACAATTCCTCTTTCTATTATTGTTGTAAACGATGCAGTTATTACTGTCTGCAGTGAAGAAACTCCCATTCTCAAGCAGTTTGCGAACGGCAAGGTGAGAGATTTCTACAGCAATATGAAATCACGTTTCATTCTCCAGATACTTTACAAGACATCTTCACTTTTCCTGACATATCTTCGTCATATAGACAGAAAAAGTGAAAGCGTTGAAAATGAGCTTCACAAATCACAGAGAAACAAAGAGCTTATCGAGCTTCTCAAACTTGAAAAGTCCCTTGTTTACTTCACAACAGCTCTCCGTTCAAACGAAGCAATTCTTGAAAAAATGCTCCGTCTTGAAATCATCAAGAAATACCCCGAAGATGTTGACCTGCTTGAAGATGTTATCGTTGAAAATAAACAGGCTATCGAAATGGCAAACATTTACTCAGGAATTCTCAGTGGAACAATGGACGCATTCGCATCTGTTATTTCAAACAACCTCAACATCGTAATGAAAGTGCTTTCTGTTATCACAATCGTGCTTTCAATTCCCACACTTATATTCAGTGCATACGGTATGAACACAAACCTCGCAGGTATGCCCTTTGCACAGAGTCCTTGGGGCTTTACCATTGTTGTTATAAGTGCTCTTGCAATATCAGTCACAGCAATGATAGTCTTTATGAAAAGCAAAATGCTCAAATAAAAAAATTACAGGCATCGGAATTAACCGATGCCTGATTTTTTGTTTTGTTTTATCTGTAGATAACGTGATTGGGGTTGTTTTCACGGAAATAAACTTTTGTTTCAACGTTCATTACATTTGTGATATCAACAGTGCCTTTTACCTTGAGAAGATTACCGTTATTCTTAAGTGTGAGAATTGAAAGGAGCACACCGAGTGCACCGTCTGCAAGAGCAGATGCAGGAATATCAATATCCATACCCATTCTCATCATCATATTATATTTAAGATTATGAACTGTACCTACGGGGATATTTGAGTCGGGATAGAAGTAAATTGTGATGAAGCATCCATCATACTTAAGAGTCTGAGGAGTCATTGAAATTTCACATTTACCGAGGCCTTCCATACCGCTGACACCGTCAAAAGATGAATTTGTTGCAATCATTTCTTCAACATCATCTTCCTGAAGAGCATTGAAAGCCTTTGCAACATTGAGGTTGTCAAACTTACCGTCGAGATTTCCTGTAAGAGCAACAGTTTCTGCGTTGAAATATACAGTTATTGCATCAAGACCTGTCACTGTTTCTTCATAAAGAACCCTGTCACCGACAGTAGATTTTTTTGTGTATGTGAAAGTCTGATTCTTTCTCATTTCAACTTTGCTGATATCTGAATCGGCTGCAAAACAAGCAAGCTCGTTACCGATTACGGGATAATTATCCTTTGTTTTTACGGCTGTACGTGATGTTGCGTATGCTGCATTTTTATCACCTTTTGAAGCTGTAAGTTCTTTACCGAAATCATATCCTGACATACTGCTGTCATACTCAGCATAAAGACCGAGCTGACGGTTCATTTCACCAACAACATTGTTATTGTCTTTGTATGTAACATCTTCTATTACATCGATTACTGATTCATAGAACTTATACTCAGCAGGTTTGATGCTGTTTATCATTTTAAGGAAATAATCATATTTGATTGACTTGAAATAGTTATCTGAAGTTTCGAGCTGAGCTGCTATTCTGAGAAATACTCGAGCATCGATAGCTGTAATTATACCGTCACCGTCTGCATCGTAGAAGTTTTCATTAACACCGTCTTTTTTAAGACCTGCAGAATAAAGAAGAACATCTCTCGCATCTGATGCATTTATATCTTCAATCTCCTGACATACAGCTTTTGCAGCTGCAATCTCATCAGGGATTTCTGCTGTATCATTTGCGCCGGCAATTGTAAACATTGAAACGAAAAGAACTGCTGCACAAAAAACAGAAATAAGCTTTTTCATAATGTAGTCTCCGTTCATAAATTTTATTACTTATACATATTAACACAAAATTTTTGTTTTGTAAACACCGATATTTATATTTTTGCTATTGATATTCTTAAATTTTTTTTGTATAATAACAAAGTGATAATTTTTATCGGATGTTAATAACCGAAAGGAGATAATCAAAATGACTTATTCACACGAAGTATTAGAAATGTGCAAAGTCAACAAAGGACC
>JAZUCO010000076.1:0-14921 GCA_045639185.1 Acutalibacteraceae bacterium | reverse complement strand
GAAGGACTTTTTGCAAGATGTGTATGTCACGAATTTGATCATCTTGACGGTATTGTTTTTACAAAAAAACTTGCAAAAGGTGAAACAGTAACATTTGACAGAGATTGAGGTGTCAATAATGCGTATAATATATATGGGAACTCCTGATTTTGCAGTTCCTTGCCTTGAAAGACTTGTTGCAGACGGTTTTGATGTTGCTTGTGTTGTAACTCAGCCTGACAAACCCAGAGGAAGAAAGCAGGAAATGACTCCCTCTGAAGTCAAAGTCTGTGCAATGAATCACGGTATAGAGGTTTATCAGCCTGATTCTCTCAGAACAGACGAAGCATACGAATACCTCAAAAAATTTGAACCCGATTATATAATCGTTGCGGCATACGGTAAGATTCTTCCCAAAAGAATTCTCGATATGCCGAAGTTTGCCTGTATAAATGTACACGGCTCACTTCTTCCTAAGTACAGAGGTGCGGCACCTATCCAGAGAAGTGTTCTTGCAGGTGACAAAGTCACCGGTATCACAACTATGCTTATGGGTGAAGGTCTTGATACGGGCGATATGCTTCTCAAGAGCGAATATGTAATTGATATCAATGCCACTTCAGGTGAGGTTTTTGATGCACTTGCTGCTTCAGCGCCTGACCTTCTTATCGAAACTATCGATAAATTCACAAAGGGTGAAATTATTCCCGAAAAACAGAATGAAGCTGAGGCAACTCACGCCGCTATGCTTTCAAAAGATGAAGCTGTTATTGATTGGAATAAATCAGCAGAAGAGATTCATAACCTCGTAAGAGGAATGGCTCCCTGGCCCGTGGCATTTACTGTGTATAACGGCAAAAAAATGAAGATTTTCACAACTGAGCTTATCGGTGAAAAAACATCACTTTCAGCCGGTAAATTCAAAGAAGATAAAAATAGAATTCTGGTAGCTTGCGGTGACGGTAAACTTATTGAAGTTAAGTCACTTCAGCTTGAGGGCGGAAAAAGACTTGAGGCAAAGCAGTTTCTTGCCGGTCACAGCGTTGACGGAGAAAGCCTCGGTTAAAAAGGAGGATAACAATGCCATATTTTTCATTGTATTCTTTAAGCAGTTCATGGCTTTACATTGTGCTTGTTGTACCTGCGTTCATTTTGTCGCTTGTTGCTCAGGCAAAGGTTAAATCAACTTATTCAAAAATGGCAAAAGTCCGCAATACAAGCGGATATACGGGTGCTCAGGCAGCCGCGGCCGTGCTTCGTCATTACGGCATTATGAATGTCAGAATCGAAGAGACTCAGGGTAAACTTTCAGACCATTTTGACCCTCGTCATAATGTTATAAGACTTTCAAGAGAGGTCTTTTACGGCACAAGCATTGCAGCTGTAGGTATTGCCTGCCACGAAGCAGGACACGCTGCACAGCACGCACAGTCTTATGCTCCCATCAAAGTGCGAAATGCAATAATTCCTTTCTGCAATATCGGTTCATATCTCGGATTACCCATAGCTTTTGCAGGTTACTTCCTCGGTTTTGAGCCTCTTATCATTGTAGGGTTGGGACTTTACTCACTTATTGCAGTTTTCCAGCTTGTCACTCTTCCCGTTGAATTCAACGCAAGCAGAAGAGCTGTGCAGGTTATTGATGAAAACGGTCTTCTAAGAGGAGAAGAAGAAATAAACGGTGCAAAAAAAGTGCTTTCCGCTGCAGCGATGACATATGTTGCGGCTCTTGCGGTGACACTTGCAAACCTTTTAAGATTCGTTATCCTTTTCCTGGGAAGAGGCAGACGAAACAGCAGATAAAATTTTTCAGGGACGGTTTAATTTATGACAGATGCAAGACAAACAGCATTCAAAGCTCTTTCCGTAATGGAGAGAGACAGCTCATATTCAAATCTTCTGTTGTCAGACATTGCGGCAACAGAGGGCTTGGCGCATCGTGATGTGCTTCTTGCATACAGAATCGTAAAAACTGTTCTTGAAAGAAAATTTACAATTGATTTCAATCTTTCGTTATATCTCACGCAACCTCTGAAGAAACTCAAGCCGCAGGTGCTTACCATTCTTCGGATGGGTGCGTGTCAGCTTTTATTCATGGATAAGATTCCCGCATCTGCAGCAATCAATGAAAGTGTAAAGCTTTCAAAAAAGAACGGTTGTGCATTTGCATCGGGACTTATCAATGCTGTGCTGAGAAAAGTCTCTCAGAAAGGACTCTGTCTTCCCGATGAGAAGTCAGGACTTCAGTATCTCAGCGTAAAATATTCTTTCCCGGAATATATCTGCAAAAGTTTTCTTGATTATTTCGGCAGAGAAACAGCAGAAAAAATTATGGAAAGCTCTTTGGGTGAAAGCAATATCTACATAAGAAAAAATTCAATAAAACAGCAGGAGCTTTCAATTGAGAGCGAAAAAGTATCTTTCCCCGAAAATTGCTATATCCTGAAACACAGCGGAGATATGACAAAGCACCCCGATTTTGCAGGCGGTGTTTTCCACGTGCAGGATTTGTCTTCTCAGCTTTGCTGCAGAGTACTTGCACCAAAAAAAGGTGAAACTGTTGTTGACGTCTGCTCTGCCCCCGGCGGAAAGAGTATGACAATGGCACAGTATATGGAGAATGAGGGAAAAATCATTTCCTGCGATATTCATGACCACAAATTAGGTCTTATTGAAGAAACAGCCAAAAGACTCGGTTTAGAGATTATTGAAACACGTCTTCGTGACGGTGCAGACACATCGGCAGCTCTGCCATTTGCTGATAAAATTCTTTGCGACGTGCCTTGCTCAGGTTTCGGTGTAACAGGAAAGAAACCTGAAATAAGATATAAGAAAAAAGAAGAGGTTGAGACTCTTCCCGCACTTCAGCTTCAGATTCTTCTCAATTCCGCAGATTATCTGAAAAAAGGCGGCAGACTTGTATATTCAACCTGCACTCTTTTGCCTGAAGAAAATGTATGTGTTGTGAATGAATTCCTCAGCAGAAGAAAGGATTTCGTTCCCGTGCATATTGATGATGAAATCAAAGGGTTCCGTGACGGTGAAACATTGACCGTTTTACCCTCAGATTATGATTGTGACGGATTTTTTATTGCAGCTTTTGAAAGGACTGAGTAAATAATGGAAAAAAGAGATATACTTTCAATGTCTTTTGAAGAGCTTGAAATTGCTGTCAAGGAGCTTGGTGAACCCTCTTTCAGAGCAAAACAGATTTATTCCTGGCTTCACGTATCCTGCGTAACAGATTTTGAGGATATGACAAACCTCTCAAAAGCACTCAGACAGAAGTTAGATGACAATTTTGTCATATTTACAGTATCTATTGAAAAAAAATTGATTTCGGAGTATGATGATACTCAGAAATATCTTTTCAGACTTCATGACGGTGAATTTATTGAATCCGTCCTTATGAAGTATAAATACGGTTATACTCTTTGTGTTTCAACTCAGGTAGGTTGCCGTATGGGTTGTAAATTCTGTGCTTCTACTCTTGACGGTGTTGTCAGAAATCTGACTGCATCAGAAATTCTTTCACAGATTTACACAGCCCAGAGAGATAATGACATCAAGATTTCTCATACCGTGCTTATGGGTATGGGTGAGCCGCTTGATAATTATGATAACGTAATGCGTTTTCTTGAGCTTATCACCGACGAGAAAGGACAGAATATGTCAATGAGACATATTTCACTTTCAACCTGCGGTGTTGTGCCTAAAATATATGAGCTGATGGAAAAGAATCTTCAGCTTACTCTTTCTGTTTCTCTTCACGCTCCGAGTGATGAAATCAGAAGTTCAATGATGCCTGTCAACAGAAAATGGGGTGTTGATGAGCTTCTCACAGCCTGCAGAAAGTATACAGATAAAACACACAGAAGAATTTCATTTGAATACGCAATGGTCAGCGGCTCAAATGATTCAGACGATTGTGCAAGACTTCTTGCAAAAAAACTTCAGGGAATTCTTTGTCATGTTAATCTTATTCCCGTTAACGAGGTCAAAGAAACAGGATGTAAAAAGAGCAGCCGTGACAGAATTGAGTCTTTTTCAAAAATTCTTGAAAAAAGCGGTTTTGCCGTTACGGTAAGACGTAAACTCGGCTCAGATATCAATGCTTCCTGCGGTCAGCTCCGCAGAAGCAATAAAAATAAAGAGTAATTCAGCATTAAAATACCTTCGGGAGGTGTTAAAATGAAAATATCAGCAGGTACAGATGTCGGCAAGGTAAGGTCTTCTAATCAAGACAGTTATGCCATAGGTGAATTGCCGTCAGGTGCGTGGGCTGCGGTCTGTGACGGAATGGGAGGTCACTCAGGCGGTAATGTTGCAAGTGCAATGGCAACAGATGTTATTTCTGATCGTATCAGAGATAATGTTCGTCCGTCAATGAGTGTACATTCTGTGAGAAATATGCTTGAATCAGCCGTTGTTACTGCCAATGCAGATATTTTTGACCGTTCCCGTAAGGAACCGGAACTTAAAGGAATGGGTACCACATCAGTTGTTGCGGTCTGTACGGACCGGAGAGCAACAATTGCCAATGTAGGTGACAGCAGATGTTATCTTATCAGGGAAAATACCATTGAACAGATAACAAAAGATCATTCACTCGTTCAGGACCTTGTTGACGCAGGTGTGATTTCAGCAGAAGAGGCTGATTCTCATCCTATGAAAAATATCATAACAAGAGCACTCGGTCTTGAAGACGATGTTGATGTTGATTTTTATGATATGTCACTCGAGGCGGGAGATAAACTGCTTCTCTGCTCAGACGGACTCACAAATCATGTTACGGAAGACGAAATACTCTGCCTTATCAACAGTAATGAAACTTTTGATTATGCACAGAAACTTATAAATGCTGCAAACGAACGTGGCGGCACGGATAACATTACAGCTGTTATTCTTGAAAACTGAGAAAGGAGAGGATAATATGGATAACTACATCGGAAAATTACTTAACAACAGATATCTTATTCAGGAAATCATCGGTGTCGGCGGAATGGCTGTCGTATACAAAGCACTTGATAATTTTGACAATAAAACAGTTGCAGTAAAAATCCTGAAAGACGAATTCAGCACAGATGAAGACTTCCGCAGAAGATTCAAGAATGAATCAAAGGCTGTTGCCGTGCTTTCACATCAGAATATTGTTAAGGTTTATGATGTAAGCTTCGGTGAAACATTGCAGTACATCGTTATGGAATATGTTGACGGTATCACACTCAAACAGTATATCCGTCAGAAAGGTGCGTTGTCACTCAGAGAAACAGTAATAATCGCAACTCAGATTCTCAGAGCATTACAGCACGCTCACGAAAAAGGCGTTATTCACAGAGATATCAAACCTCAGAATATTATGCTTCTCAGAGACAACAAAACAATAAAGGTTGCAGATTTCGGTATTGCAAGTTTTCATAACAAGGGTGACACAAGAACAATGACAGACGGTGCAATCGGTTCTGTTCATTACATCAGTCCCGAGCAGGCTAAAGGCGATATCGTTGATAATAAGACGGATATTTATTCAGTGGGTGTTGTTCTTTACGAAATGCTCACAGGCAGAGTGCCTTTCCATGCAGAAAATGCTGTTTCCGTTGCACTTATGCAGCTTCAGAAAGAAGCAGTAAGACCTACAAAGATCAAGCCTGAAATTCCCGTGGGAATCGAACAGATTACTCTCAGAGCAATGAGAAAGAGCAGACTTGACAGATATCAGTCTGCATCTGAAATGCTTCTTGATCTTGATGAATTCAGAAAAAATCCCGGTATAAAGTTTGATCACAGTTATTTTGTTGATACTCAGCCCACAAGATATGTAAATGTCAGAACAAGACAGAATGCTTATGCATCAGGCACTCCCGTAAGTATGAAACAGCCTGAACCCGAAGTTGTGAAGACAACTGTTATCACTCAGGAACCTGATGAATATGATGAAGAATGTGAACGTGTTGCAAAAAAGAGCATTGCTCTGCCAATGCTTTTCGGCATAAGTTTTCTTCTCATTGTTGTGATTATTGGTGTTGCGTGGTATTTCCTCACAAATTCAGAGGAAGTTGTTGTTCCCAAATTTGAAGGTAATTACATTGAAGCAATCAGAGAAAAGGATGAGTTCAAATATTTCTTTGAACAAGGTTTGATTGAAGAAAATCTTGTTTACACAACAGAATATGAAGACGGATACATTTTCTACCAGAGCGAAGAAGCAGGCAAGAAAATGCAGATTACTTCAACGTCGTCAACAATCATCAAACTCAATATTGCCTATGCAAGCAAAACGATGGTTGTGCCCGAATTTGAAGAGGGAACGAAACTTCAGGAAGTCCGAAGTGTTCTTCAGAAAAAAGGTTTCAAGGTCACTACAGAAGCAATTGTTGATACTACAGTGCCTGAAAGCACTGTTATAAAACTCGATCCCGCATCAGGTCAGAATGTTCCGTTCGGTTCAACTGTTACAATTTACTATGCAACTGATGTTGCAGGTAAGGTCGCTGTCCCCAGTGTTATCGGTGACAGCCTTGCAATGGCACAGTCAGAGCTTGAAGGACTCGGTTTCAAAGTCAAGGTTGAATACAGAGAGTCATCAGGCGGTGATGCTGGTCTTGTAATTGAGCAGTCTGTTGCAGCGGATACAACTGTTATTGCAAGCAACACAATGATTACAATTGTTGTTGGTGTAACATCTACAAAAACAACAGCTATCACTATAACTCTTCCCAATCTTATCGGTTATGAAAACGAATATGAACCTGTATATGTTTATGTAGGTGAGGATATTTACAAAACATATAACAGCGTTAAAATGGACGGTTCAACTCATACAGTTGAAATCGGCGGTGCTGAAAATACAACATTCAAAATCTATATCGGAACACAGCTTGTATGCTCAGGTAATGTTGACTTTACCGTTGTTGAACCTGCTGTTACAAATAAGACAGAGAATGAATATCAGATAACAGGTGAAAAAACAACTGTTCCTCCGGAAATTCCTACAGAACCGTCAAGTTATGCTATACCTGATTACACAGGTAAGGAATATATTGCATATTATTCAGAGCTTATAAATCTCGGATTTGACAATGTTCTCAAGTTCGACAAATCTTCAGATACTGTTCCTGCAGGATATGTTGTTGACGTTTCTTCTGAAAAATCAGTTTATGAGAAGAGTGAAATGTCAGAAGCTGAAATCAGAGTTTATGTAAGTACAGGACCGGCTGTTTATTGATATGCAGAAAGATAATTGTATTATAATGAAATCTACTGCGGGATTTTACTATGTCCGCAGTAAAAACGGAGAAATCACAGAGTGCCGTGCAAGAGGTGTTTTCAGAAAACAGAAGATAACACCCCTTGTCGGTGACAAGGTTTCAATAGAAATAAACGGTGAAAGCGGAACCGTTACAGACATAAATGAAAGAAAAAACTGTCTTGTGCGACCGCCTGTTGCAAATCTTGACAAATTGATAATCGTTGCCTCGGTTGTGGAGCCTGCTCCGAATTTGCTGATTATTGATAAGCTTACAGCAATGGCTGTTGACAAAGGTATTGAGCCTGTTGTTGTTTTTTCAAAGGCTGACCTTGCAGACGCATCTGAATTTGTAAGCATTTATAAAAAGGCAGGAATTGAGTCATTTGCAGTTTCATCAAAAACCGGTGAAGGTGTAGAAAAGTTCAGAGCTGTTTTTGAAAACAGCGTGTGTGCCCTTACCGGTAATACAGGTGTGGGTAAATCATCAATTCTCAATGCGGTTGAGCCTGAGCTTGAACTTGCAACTTCGCATATCAGCAACAAACTCGGCAGAGGCAGACACACAACAAGAACTGTTGAACTTTACGAGCTTTGCGGCGGATATATTGCCGACACTCCCGGGTTTTCCTCTCTTGATTTTGAGAATATTGAAATAATAGTAAAAGAAAATCTTCAGTTCTGTTTCCCCGAATTTGAGGAATACATAGGCACCTGCAAATTTGTATCCTGCGCACATCTCTGCGAAAAAGGATGCAGAATCTGCGAGGCTGTAAAAAACGGTGATATTCCCGAATCCCGTCATGAAAGCTACAAAATGATGTATGATGAAGTCAAGGATTATAAGGAATGGGAAAATAAATAATAATTCAGATCAGCGAATTATTGTTCGTACTTGCACCAAAATAAAAATCTCCCCGTATAATGTGATGAACATTCATTACGGGGAGGTATTTTTTTTTGAAACGTAATAAAAAGTGCGGAATTGATCTTGGCATCTGTTTTGTTATGTTTGCTGTAGGAATTGTTGTTGTATGCATATTTCCCTCCGAATGGATAGTTGTTCTGTCTGCCATAATGCTGATTGCGGCAGGTATAATTCTTATGAAAAGGTGAAGGAGGGGATGTGTTTGAAAATTCTTGTTATTGAAAGTCCCGCATTTCTGAAAGGATTGTTAAGACTTATTTTCAGACTTGAAAAAGAATAAAAAAACAAAATGCCGCCTTAAGCTGAGAGATCAGCAATAAGGCGGTTGTTTTTGTGTTTATAATTTCTGAATTGTACTTTTAATTGCCTCAAAAGTTTCATCACTTATTATATGCTCAATTTTGCATGCATCTTCTGATGCGGTTTCTTCACTTACACCGATTGCAGTGAGAATTGAGGTTAAAATTCTGTGTCTTTCAAAAATCTTGTTTGCGTGTGTTGTGCCAAGTTCTGTAAGAGTTATGTGACCGTTGTTGTCAACATCAATAAAACCACCGTTTTTGAGAAGTCCTACGGCACGGCTTACGCTGGGTTTTGAATAACCCATATATTCACCGATATCAACGGCTCTTACATTTCCATTCTTTTTAGAAAGAATCAGAATTGTTTCAAGATACATTTCACCTGATTCCTGAATATGCATAAAAATCACCTGTATATATAATATCATATATATATTTTTTTTTCAAGACTTATTCTACCGTTACTGATTTCGCAAGATTTCTCGGTTTGTCAATATCTCTGCCCAATGCATCAGCTGTGTGGTATGCAAGAAGCTGTAATGCGGTTGCGGCAGAGAAAGGCGATGCATATTCGTCTGAATCGGGAAGCGTGATGCAGATATCTGCAATATTTTTTATCTCTGCTGCATTTTCTCTGCAAACTGCAATTATATACGCACCGCGTGATTTTACTTCCATGATATTGCTTTTTAATTTGTCATAAAGATTTTTCTGTGTTGCAACGGCAATGACCGGTGTACCTTTTTCTATAAGCGATATCGTGCCGTGTTTTAATTCGCTTGCCGGAAAACTTTCGGAGTGTATATAAGTTATTTCTTTCATTTTAAGTGAGCCTTCAGCAGCCAGATAACTGTCTGCACCTCTGCCGATAAAGAAAATATGCTCACATTCTTTGAGTTTACGTGAAGCTGCTGTTAATTGTGACGTATTTTTCAGAATTTCGGGTATATCGCAGTTGAAAGCTTTTGTGTGCGAAATGAGAATTTTTTTTGCATCTGCTTCGCATATTGTTTTTCTTTGCATAGCAAGTTTTACTGCAAGAATCAGAAGAATCTGACATTGCACATTGAATGCTTTTGTTGATGCTACAGCCATTTCTTTGCCTGCGGGAGTGTAAATGACCTCATTCGCTTCAACGGCTATTGAAGAGCCGTGTGAATTGACAATTGCGATAGTCTTTATACCTTTTTCTTTCAGCATTCTCAGGGCGGCAAGAGAGTCTGCTGTTTCACCTGATTGAGAAATTATAAAAGCAATGTCGTTTTCTGAAATTACGGGGTCTCTATATCTGAATTCACCTGCAGTTTCTGTTTTTACGGGAATCCGTGCAAGTTTTTCAATATAATATCTGCCTATAAGTCCTGCGTGAAGAGCTGTGCCACAGGCGATAATATGAATTGAGTTGATTTTGCCGAAGAGTATTTTTGTTGAATTCTCATTGAAATCAGGCAAAAAGTCTTTTGCCACTGAGCTGAATGTCTTTTGCATCTTTTCGGGTGTTTCATAAATTTCTCTCAGCATATAAGGTGTATCAGAATCTTCTTTTATGTCTTTGTCTGTAAAACTGAAATTTTCTTCGGGAATAGTTATCTCTTTTCCTTTCAGGTCGAAGATACGTAAACTGTCTTTTGTTATCTGTGCGATGTTGCCGTCATCAAGTCTTATAAAAGAGTTGATGTTTGAGCTGAAAGCCGCTGTGTCAGAAGCAATACAGTTTTCGTCTGTACCTTTGCCTATGAGCAGAGGACTGTCGTGTCTTACTGCAAAAACAGTATCATCAATATCTGCAAAAAGGATTCCCAGCGCATAGGAGCCTTTCAGCAATATACAGGTTTCTGCAATTGCCTTTACGGGATTTTTTGTTTTTCTGTATTTTTTATCAAGAATATGTGCAATAACTTCCGTATCGGTTTCCGATATAAATATATCCTCAGGAAAAAGAGATTTTAACTGTACATAGTTTTCAATTATTCCGTTGTGTACAAGCATCACTTTTTCTGTCCCGTGGGGATGGCAGTTGATTATATCGGGTCTGCCGTGTGTTGCCCAACGTGTATGTCCTATTCCGCAGAAAATATCTTTTTTGTATAATTCCTCGGATTTTTTTTTCAGAGCACTGACTCTGCCTGAAGTTTTGAGTGTTACAATATTTTTGTTTTCAAAAACCGATAAACCTGCAGAATCATAACCTCTGTATTCGAGTTTTCCGAGTCCGTCTGTTATGATTTTAACTGCATTTCTTTTACCTGTGTAGCCAATAATTCCGCACATAATATGCGCCTCCTCTATACAGAGTATTCCCTGATTTGCTTCAATATTAAAAAAAGAAACAGCATACGTCAGAACGGACACTGTTTATGGAAGGAGTATATTATGAAAAACGTTGTAAATATCGGAAAAACACTGTTTTTCGCATTTATATTTATAGTATAAAAAAATATTTAGTCAAGCATAAACAATTGTGTTGAAAAAGTTGATGTGATATGTATTATAAATATCCAAATTCTTGAAAAGATAAATAAGTGTTTGACATTTAGTCGTTGATAGTGTAAAATGAAATAGATATTAATTCTAAGGGTGAATAAAAATGAAAAGAACTGCGGTAAAAAGAATTTCTGCAGTAGTGATAGCTATTTTTTTGTTGATTGTTTCTTCATTCAATGCGTTTGCGGAAACATGGCAGGACAGATTGGAACAGCAGCTTGGTGATTTGTCAGACGAATATGAATCTGCAGATCCCGAAGATCAGGAAGAAATGCAGAATCAGTTCGATGATCTGCTCGGCAGCTTCGGTCTTGATGAAATGGATCTTGGCAGCCTGAGTGAAACAGATATCGGTCAGATTATTACAGGCATCGGTGATAACCTTGCACTTGACAGTTTTATGGGACTCGCAAGTGATGCACTTTCAAGCGGTATTGCAATGATCGGTGACGTTGTAGGAGGAGGTCTGGGTACATCAGACGGTTCAAATACAGCAACCACAACTCCCAATGTAACATCTCCCAATAATATTATTATTGCAAATCCCTCTCCTGAAAGCTCAACTGTTGCAGTTGGTGTTCCCGAGCAGAATATGCCTGTTACAAATGCTCCCACTACATACAATACAGAACCTACAACAGCAGGTAACCTCGTCGGTGCAGGTGTAACAACAACTGTTCCCAATACAACAGCTCCTCAGGTTGTTACAGATGATATGAGTTCATCTTCAATGGGTGTTCTTGTGGCATTATCTGTTTCAACAGTAGCTGTGCTCATTGCAATTGTTATTTTCTTCGTGCTGAAGAAGAAATAATTAAATTTTAATATTGACTTTTTGAAATGCGGGTACTAAAATTAGTATCAGCATTTTAATTTTATGAGAGGAAGTTATCTTCAATGGAAATAAGAATTGAAAAAACACAGACCCCCAAAGCAAAACCTGCTGACGAGAGCAAACTTGGCTTTGGTAATTACTATACTGATCATATGTTTTTAATGAACTATGATGAAGGTCAGGGGTGGCACGATGCAAGAATCGTACCTTACGGTCCTATCGAGCTTGATCCCGCTGCAATGTGTCTTCATTACGGTCAGGAAGTTTTTGAAGGTCTTAAAGCTTACCGTTGCGAAAACGGCGAAATCAGACTTTTCAGACCTGACAGAAATATGGCAAGACTCAACATTTCAAATGAACGTCTCTGCATTCCTCAGATTGATGAAGAATTTGCAGTTGAAGCTGTCAAGACACTTGTAAAGGTTGATGAAGACTGGGTTCCTTCAGCAGAGGGCACATCACTTTACATTCGTCCCTTTATCTTTGCAACAGATGCACACCTTGGTGTTCATGCAGCAAAGCATCTTCTTTTCGTTATCATTCTTTCACCCGTAGGTGCATATTATCCTCAGGGCCTTAACCCCGTTAAGATTTATGTTGAGAATAACTATGTCCGTGCTGTAAAGGGTGGTATGGGCGCAGCAAAGACAGGCGGTAACTACGCTGCAGGTCTCAAGGCTCAGGATGATGCTGATAAGGCAGGTTATGCTCAGGTTCTCTGGCTTGACGGTGTTGAAAGAAAGTACATCGAAGAAGTTGGCGCAATGAACGTATTCTTTGTTCTTGACGGTGAAGTTGTAACACCTGACTTCCAGGGTGCAATCCTCAGCGGTATCACAAGAATGTCATGTATCGAAATTATGAAGTCATGGGGTATGAACGTTTCTGAAAGAAGACTTTCAATTGACGAACTTGCAAAGGCTTATGATGACGGCAGACTTCTTGAAGCATTCGGCAGCGGTACAGCAGCAGTTATCTCTCCCATCGGTGAACTCAAATGGGGCGATAAGATTATGACAATCAATAACGGTGAAATCGGCAAGGTTTCTCAGAAGCTTTACGATACACTCACCGGCATTCAGTGGGGCAAGATTGAAGGTCCCGAAGGCTGGAGCGTTAAAATCTGATTTTTTACGGGGCTGTAATTTTTACAGTCCCTATTTTATAAACAATAATTTATCGAGATGCCTCGATAAATCAAATTGGCAATTGGAAATTCGCAATTCGCAATTTTGGAAAGGGATTCGCCCTTTGCCACATTTTATAATCAAACCTATTTGTTTCGTCAGTGTAGGGACCGATCCCCTGATCGGTCCGTAAAGTCTGATATCAGCTCGGGACGGAACGATGTGGGCATCGTTCCCTACACGATATTAATAAATCTGTGCAATAAATTATTGTTCGTGGGTAAACTATGAGACATATTGAATTTTTAATTGATGAGAATTATGACGGGCAGAAAGTCATCGCATACCTCCGTGGTGAAGCAAAACTTTCCGCAAGGCTTGTAAACTCTCTTAAAAGAATTGAAAAAGGCATAACACTCAACGGTGAACATATAAGGACAGTTGACATTCTTCACAATGGTGATATTCTTGCTGTCAATATTCCTGAGGATAACAATGAAATCGAGCCTGTTGAATATCCTCTTGATATTGTGTATGAAGATAATGATATAATTGTTATCAACAAACCTGCAGGACTTGCAATGCATCCTACACATAATCATCAGGGGGATACACTTGCAAATGCCGTTACCGCATATCTTGTCTCAAAAGGTGCAAATACAGCATTCAGAGCTGTAGGAAGGCTTGATAAAAGCACATCGGGTCTTGTTATCTGTGCGCTGAATAAATACGCAGCAGCGTCTCTTTCGGGGAATTTTGAAAAAACTTATTTTGCTCTTGTAAAAGGGGAGTTTGAGGGAAGCGGTACAATTGATAAACCGATTTACAGACCCGATCCGATGAAAACAATCCGTGCCGTAGGAAATGAGGGTGACAGAGCTGTCACACATTGGCAATGCGAGTGGACAGACGGAGAAATCTCTCTTATGAAGGTCACTCTTGAAACAGGACGCACACATCAGATTCGTGTTCATTTTTCATCAATAGGAGCACCTCTTTGCGGTGATGATATGTACGGCAGTACGGATATGCGTGTAAGCAGAGCAGCTCTTCATTGCGGAATACTTGATTTTGTACATCCTGTGTCAGGAGAAACTATGCATTTTGAGGTGCCCGTGCCTGAAGATATGGAAAATGTCATAAAAAGTTGCAGCAAATACAATAAACTCTGAAAATATCGGATTATTCCGATATTTTTTTTGATTTTTTTTACAAACTTTTTGAGCGAAAATCGCCTTTATACCCCTAAATCTGCCCTTTTGCTTAACAAAGATGTTATTTTGTTGTGCAATATGCATAAAAATAGAGTGTAATGTTTGTGTAAGATGTTAATCTTACAATATAAATGAAATATTGTATATTTGTAATAAATGTACAAATGCAATGCGTTTTCTTTGTGCAATATTACTTGACAAATGCAAAATTTTGTGTATAATAAAGGTGTACTCAAGAGAAAAAGGAGATGAAACAAATGAAAGATAAACTTCTTCGTCAGTATGAAGCAAAAATTCTCAGAGAAATGGAAGAATCCAAAGCATTCTCATGGAAAAGAATCTGGAAGGCAATTGAACTTTCAAGCATCTACAACGTATTAGGTGAATAATTGCCCTCCGGCAGAGAAGCCGGACTTCTATCCGATAAATCGCCTTAACAGGCTTTACATATAGCAGCCGAAAGGTTGCCTCTTAATAGAATTTTTCTCGGAAGCCATCAGGCTTCCGATTTTTTTGCAATTTTTTTTATTCAGAAGAGCAGTGATTATTATATTTTTAATGTTAAAAATCAATATAATAAAAATATAAAATAAAATAAAAAAATTTTTAATTAAAATAAAAAATATTTTATATTTGTTTTATTATTTTACATAAAATGAACCTTTTTTTTATTAAAAAACAACTTTTTTCAAAAAAAATTAAAAGTTTTTTATATCAAGAAATGGCTATATATAGCCATTTCTTCAATGTTTATCAAAAAAATATAAAAAAAATTAAAAAAAATTAAAAAAAAGTATTGACATTTG
>JAZUCO010000075.1:0-14973 GCA_045639185.1 Acutalibacteraceae bacterium | reverse complement strand
AAATGAAGACCACAATTCTCTCACACTCACAAACAATATTCTTGTGGGTGACAACACGGTAATGTATAAAAATTCCGTAAAGAAAAACTGGTTTGTTGACGACAGTAATCTCTATTGGGATTACACAAACGGCGGAAACGTCTACTCGGGCGACTCAACAAAACTTATCGGCAGACATACACTTGTTGTAATGACAGCAAGAGGCTACTACAACAACGCTGTTTATGAAGATCCCCTCTTCAAGGATGCAGCAAACAGAGATTTCACTCTCGCAGAAAACAGCCCCGCATTAAAAGCAGGTTTTGTACCATTTGAATACGATGCAGGTACACTCACTAAATTCTGATAACAAAAAGTCCCGAAGATTTTCGGGGCTTTTTTTTATGAAATTCTGACCAACACAAAACATTCATTTGACATAATAATTTTTTGATGTATAATAGTATTATAAATATAAAGGAGCATAATTATGAATATTCTTGTTCTTAACGGAAGCCCTAAAGGTGATTACAGCATCACTCTTCACACATCTCTTTATCTTCAGAAGAAGTTTCCTGAACATAATTTTGAAATTCTTCACGTAGGTCAGAAGATAAAAGCGATCGAAAGAGATTTCAGCGAAGCTGAAAAAAAGATTGCTGACGCTGATGTGCTTCTTTTTTCATACCCTGTTTACACATTTATTGCAACCTGCCAGCTTCACAGATTCATTGAGCTGATGAAAGAGCATAATGTTGATGTAAAAGGCAAAATTGCAACTCAGATTACAACATCAAAGCACTTCTATGATGTAACTGCACACAACTACATTCAGGATGTCTGCAATGATATGGAAATGAACTATATAAGAGGACTTTCTGCCGATATGGAAGACCTTACAACTGAAAGAGGTCAGAAAGAATCTGAAAGTTTCTTCAGACACTTCCTCTGGTGTGTTGAGAAGAAATACTACGAAAAGTCTCTCACACCCAAATATGTGCACACTCCAGTTCCTGCTACTGCAATTGAAGACAGCAATGAAGACAAAAAAGGTAATGTTGTTATTGTTGCAGACATAAAGGACGGTAATTCTCAGCTTACAGGTATGATTGACCGTTTCAGAGCAAAACTCGGTGCAAAAACAAGACTTATCAACATAAGAGAATACCCATTCAAAGGCGGTTGTCTCGGCTGTTTCAGATGTGCATCTGACGGTGTCTGCATTTATAAAGACGGATTTGACAATTTCCTGAGAAACGATATTCAGACTGCTGACGCAATTATCTATGCTTTTGAAATCAGCGACCACTCAATGGGGTCTGTTTTCAAGATGTATGATGACCGTCAGTTCTGCAACGGTCACAGAACAGTTACAATCGGTATGCCCGTAGGTTATCTCATAAGCGGTAAATATTCTGCAGAAACCAATCTTCAGACTATTCTTGAAGGCAGAGCACAGGTAGGCGGTAACATTCTTGCAGGTATTGCAACAGATGAAGAAAACACCGACTATGAAATTGACAAGCTTGCAGATTCACTTGAATATGCACTTAAAAATAAAAACACACAGCCTCAAAATTTCTACGGTGTTGGCGGAATGAGAATTTTCCGTGACCTTATCTATCAGATGCGTGGCCTTATGAAAGCTGTCCACAAGTTCTTCAAAGCTCACGGTCAGTATGACTTCCCCCAGAAGAAAAAAGGAATGACAATGCTTATGTATCTTGTGGGCGCAATGAATTCATCAGAAAAGATGAGAGCAAAAATGGGCAACAAGATGAACGAAGGTATGGTAATGCCTTACAAAATGCTTATAGATAAAATGGATAAGAAATAATTTCTGTTTTATAAAGGAGAAAATAATATGGATTATCTCGGCAAAGAAATAAAGAAACTCGGTTTCGGTCTTATGCGTCTGCCTATGATAGGCAAAGATATTGATATTGAGCAGACAAAAGTTATGGTCGATGAGTTTCTCGCTAACGGTTTCACTTATTTTGACACAGCTTATGTTTACGGTGAAGACGGTGCAAGTGAAAAGGCTGCAAAAGAAGCTCTTGTAAGCCGTCATCCCCGTGAAAGTTTTCAGCTTGCTTCAAAACTTCCCATATGGTGCTGCGAAACAAAAGAAGATCTTCAGAAAGTTTTTGATATCTCTCTTGAAAGAACAGGTGCAGGATATTTTGACTATTATCTGAATCATTCTCTCTCTGCAGACAAGCTTGATAAGCTTGAAAAGCTCGGTGCCTGGGATTTTGTTGCCGAGATGAAAGAAAAAGGTCTTGTAAAACATATGGGATTCTCTTTCCACGACACAGCAGAAGTTCTTGATGAACTGCTCACAAAACATCCCGAACAGGAATTTGTTCAGCTTCAGATTAACTACAACGACTGGGAAAGCGAAAGTGTTCAGTCAAGAAAGTGCTATGAAGTTGCAAGAAAACACGGCAAACCAATCATTATTATGGAACCCGTAAGAGGCGGTGCTCTTGCAGAGCTTACCCCCAAGAGTCAGGAAATTTTCAAGGCTGTAAATCCCGATATGTCAATCGCTTCATGGGCAATCAGATTTGCTGCAGACCTTGATGGTGTTATTACTGTTCTCAGCGGTATGTCAGACACTCAGCAGATGCGTGATAATCTCAGTTATATGACAGATTTCAAGCCTCTGAATAATGAAGAAAAAGAAGCAATTACAAAAGTTTCAGATATTCTCAGCACAACCGCCACAGTTCCCTGCACAAACTGCAAATACTGTGTTGAAGGCTGTCCTGCAAACATCAATATTCCCGAACTTTTCAAAGTATTCAACAGACGTAATGTCTATGGTGCTTATGAGCAGACAGATAAGCGTTTCAATGAAATTGTGAAAGACAGCGCAAAGCCCTCCGCTTGTATAGGTTGCGGTCAGTGTGAAAGCGTTTGTCCTCAGCATATTGAAATTATTTCTCTGCTTTCTGATATTACAAAAGAATTTGAATAAGGAGAATTGACTATGAGTAACAAAAATAGCGGTATACGTCCTTTCGGCATGAGAGACAAACTCGGTTATGCAATGGGTGATATGGGTTGCGGTTTCTCATTCCAGCTTCTTGCAACATATATGCAGCTTTTCTACTGCCAGACAATCGGTATCAAAGTTGAGCATTATGCAGCAATCATTTTTATTTCAAAATTCTGGGATGCTGTCAACGATGTACTTATCGGTAATATGGTTGATACAAAAAGACTCAGCAAAAAAAGCAAATTTATGCCTTGGATATTACTTGGCGGTGTAATGCTTGTAGGTCTTACAATTATGGTTTTTGCACCAATTAATTCTTTCAGCTACCCCGTTAAAATTGCCTGGTGTCTTATTTCTTACTGCTTGTGGTCAGTTGCATACACAATGGTAAATGTTCCCTACGGCTCACTTCTCTCTGTTATCACAAGTGATATGAACCAGAGAACATCACTTTCCACATTCCGTTCAATCGGTGCAGCAGTACCCGGTGTTCTTGTAATGATAGTACTTCCCAAAATTGTATATCACAAAGAAACATTACCGACCGGTGAAGAAGTTGAAACGCTTATAGGCTCAAATCTGTTTTTAGTTGCTATTGTTCTGTCTGTTATTGCAATGATTGTTCTGTGGGGCACAACAAAGCTTGTAACAGAGCGTGTAAACACGTCTTCTTCAGGCAACAATGCAACAGGTGCAAAGGCATTTTTCGGAGCATTCAAGTCATTCTTCACAAACAGACCTATGGTAGGTGCAACAATTGCGACTGTAGCTTCTGTTGCGCTTTTCAACTCCACAATGTCGCTTAACAATATGGTTTTTCAGTATTTCTTCAAAAATACTGAAATGATGGCAATCGCAATGGTAGGCAGTTACGCTCCTATGGTTGTTGTTATGGCGACAATCGGCAAGATAACAAAGAAATTCGGCAAGAAAAATGCAGTTGCATATTCAATGCTTGTAAGTGCTGTTGCCGGTCTTGCAATGCTGTTTATTCCCGTAAAACCTGACTCAACAGGTATGATAATTTACGTTATAGAGCTTATGTTCCTTAATGTCGGTAACAGCGTATTCCAGATAGGTGTATGGGCAATTGTAGGCGACTGTATCGAGCTCAGCTACAGAAAGACAAAAAAGAACGAGGAAGGCACACTCTACGCTCTCTACTCATTCTTCAGAAAGCTTTCTCAGGGTATCGGTCAGGCTGTTTCATCACTCGGTCT
Source organism: Acutalibacteraceae bacterium (assembly GCA_045639185.1). Classification (GTDB taxonomy): domain Bacteria; phylum Bacillota; class Clostridia; order Oscillospirales; family Acutalibacteraceae; genus UBA1081. The sequence continues at coordinate 10,770 of JAZUCO010000075.1, read as the reverse complement.
TGCAGCTATAGGATTTGTTGAAGGTGAAAATGCAATACAGCCAGACAGCTTCGGTGCTGATGTAAAGAAACTCTATTTCATACTTCTCTTTGTGGGCTCACTCGTTGCATTCCTGAGTATGACATTTGTTTATAACATCACAAAAGAACAGGAAATTGAATTCAGCAATCAGCCTGAAGTTACAGAATAAAACAAAAAAAATCTGACCACCAATAATTGGTGGTCAGTATTTTTTTACTCACTCAAGCTGAGCTGATTTACGAAGAATTATTCTTGCATCTATTGCGTTGACTTTACCGTCAGCATTCATATCAAGATAAGCTACAGCATTTTCGGGAAGAATTTCAAGCTGTGCAGCCATTCTGAGGACGAGTCTTGCATCAATGGCATTTACCTTACCGTCGCCATTTGCATCACCCTTGAGGCTATAATCAAAGATTTCTCTGCTTTCAATTACTTCTTCACATACCATACAAGATTTCTGTTCAAGTCCGGGTTCACCGGGTTTTGCGTCTTTTACAACAATCCAGTCATCTTCAATGTGACCTTTTGCTTTACTTACATCATCTTTATATGAGTAGCCGCAGCCGCAGGTATACATTGTATATCCGTCCTGTGTACAGGTACGGCTCTGCTTAACAACTGTAAATTCGTGTGCTATTGCAGGAATTTCTTTCTGAGCAATTGTTGCATAACCGCATACAGAACAATGTTCACCGTCTGTAAGACCTAACTTGCCGTGCTCTGCAGCATAACCTTTATCAGACACCTTTGAATACGGGTGATCTGCAATGTGTGTTTCAAGCACTTTACCGTTTGTATCAAAATAGTAATACTTTCCGTCTACCCTGATATTCATATTTTTGCCGTAAATTCTGCCTTCACTGTCAAAAGTATAAGCAACACCGTCAATAACCTGTTCACCGGTTACGACATAAGTATCTGAATTGAAATAATAAATAACCCCGTCTATAACCTGCCAGCCGACAAGTCTTTCAAAGTTACCCCAGTAATAAATCTTACCGTTTTCTGTTTCAAGCCATGAGCCTCTGATGAGTCTGCCTTTAGAGTCAAATGTAAAGTATAAATCACAATCGGTTGAAGAAATTGTATACATACCGTCGGTTTTATTCTTATCATATTCCATTGTGTCACTGTTTTCCTTTGTTGCCATTTTCATTCCGTATGTTCTGTCAAAGTAATACCAGTAACCGTCTATCTGATGCCAGCCACGCTGTTTTTCACCTGCGATATAATAGAAAGTGTAGCCTTTATTTGTGTAGAATGCACCTTTTACAAGCTCACCTGTTGTTTTGTCAAAAGTATATGTCTTGCCGTCGCTGAGTTTTACCGCACCTTTGACGGGGAGTCCGTCAGCACCGACATAATACATTCCGCCTATCCATTTATTGGTTGTGAGTGTACCATTCTTTTTGACATGAGCAAAAGAAGAGAGTTTGCCGAATTCATCAAATGAGTATGAATATTTGCCTATTTTTACAGTACCTTTTACAAGATTACCTTCCGAATCGAAATAACATACTTCACCATCACAACTATACCATTTATTTTTAAGTGATGACTTTTCAAGAAGTCCCGTTTCCGAATTAAATGTAAATTCCGCACCTGAAACGGTTACGGTTCCTCTGACGGGAAGTCCGTCCTCACCGAGGTAATATTTTGTGCCATGCCAGAGGTTTGTTTTGAGTCCGCCGTCAAAATCAACAATCGCAAATGATTGCAGAATACCGTTATCATCGAACTGATAATTATAACCGTCAATAACCTGAGCACCGGTTACAGCCTTACCGTCTGCACCGTAATAGCTGATTTTCCCGTCATTTTCAACCCAGATGTTCTTGTCGGAAAATTTATTTGTATCTGTGTTTGAATAAATAAGAACCGCTGTTGAAACTGTTCTTTCAATACCGTCTGAAGGTACGCTTCTCAGATGAAGATATGTATCCTCTTCACGCTGTGAAACAAAAGATGCAGAACCGCCGCCGTCAAGAGAAAGAGCATCAACACAGCCGAGAGCCATCATTTCAACGGCAAGTTCACGGAATGTCTGACCGTTGGAAACAGGAGCCTGTCTGCCGTCTGAAACAAGAAATACAATTGTTTTACCGTCTGATTTGATACCTACCGCTGTTCTGGGATGCTGATCCACACCGTATCCGCTTGTTTCAACAGCAGGAGCAAATGTTCCGTCTCTTACAATAACCTCAGGACCGCCGAGTCCCTGAGCAATATTATCAACAACGGGATCACTTCTGTCCATAATAATAGGTGTACCGTCATCAAGAATTGCAAAATAAGGCCAGCCCTCATTTATGTTATAATAGTTGCCGTTCATTACAAGTGTGCCTGTAGGAGCACCGTTGCCCATATTGAAGAAGTCACCGTTGACACCTGCAACGACTTCAAAATCTTCATTGCCCTCTACATTTTTGTAGTATTTTTCAACACTTACAGCCTGTTCACGAACTGTCTGCATACCCCATTCGGGAGTATCGGCAAGATTGTTCATATAATTCTTGTAGCTTGTAAGAATGCCGATTTCGGGATTGCTGAGATCAATTTCAAGCACATAGCTCTTTGTCTGATTTGTGCCGTCGTCATTCTGAGTAACAATGTATGATTCTTTTACACCCGGTGCAATAAGATAATCTTCTTTTGTGACAAGAGTTACACCGTAGCTGCTTAAAAATTCACTTTCCTCAGAAGCACTTACACTTACGGCAGCAGCCGCAACAACAAGAATGACAAAGAATAAAGACATAAAAATTCGTGTCATAGATTTTTTCATACTGATCCGTCCTTTCTGATGTTTCAATATAGCAAAAAAAGCCCCCTTGGCGGAGGCTCTGAAATTACATATCGTAATCTTCTTCGTTTTCCCAGTTATGCCATACGTTCTGAACGTCGTCATTTTCTTCAAACATTTCAAGCATCTTGCCCATATTCTTGATATCATCAGGATTGTCAAGTCTTGTGTATGTTGAGGGAATATATTCTGCTTCTGCAGAAATTGCAACATAACCTGCTGCAGCGAGAGCTTCACTTACAGAACCAACGTCATTAGGCTGTGTTCTTACTTCGAAAACATCTTCTTCATCTGTTACAAGGTCATCTGCACCTGCTTCAAGAGCTGTTTCAAGAAGAGCGTCTTCGTCAACACCGTCTTTTTCAATAACGATGTTACCCTGACGGTTGAACATAAACATAACTGAGCCTGACTGACCCATATTTCCGCCGTATTTGTCGAAATAATGACGCATTTCGCCTGCTGTACGGTTTCGGTTGTCTGTAAGAGTTTCAACAATAACAGCAATACCGTTGGGGCCGTAACCTTCGTATACGCACTCTTCGTAGTTTGCTGAATCACCGTCACCTGATGCCTTTTTGATAATTCTTTCGATATTATCGTTGGGCACGTTTGCAGCTTTAGCCTTTGCAATGATATCCTTAAGCTTTGAGTTACCTGCAGGGTCGGGACCGCCGTCACGCACAGCAACAGCTATCTCTCTGCCGATTTTGGTAAAGACCTTTGCTCTTTGATTATCGGTCTTTTCCTTTTTTCTTTTTATTGTACTCCATTTGGAGTGTCCTGACATAAAAATCACCTTTACATAAATTTTATCTTATATATTTTACCACCATTTTATCAGTTCGTCAACAGTCTTTTCCTCTTTTTCTTTTTTATTTATTTTTAACATATTTTTCCAAGAAATAACATTGACATAAAAAAAAATTTCGTTTATCCTTAAAATATAAAGTATGTGATTCCAATGGTTTGAAAAATAAAATCTAAAAAATTTATTCAAATAGGAGGCATTATAAAATGAAAAAGATTATAGCAATATTACTGTGCCTGTTTATTAATATATCAATGATTGTTACAGCTTCAGCAAAAAGTACAATTGATGACTATTACATAAAATTTGATGTATGGCAAGGTAGTGGAAATGCGAATGTAGTGATAAAAGACACAAACGGCAATTCATCATTAAATGAACAGCTTCGATTTGAAAATTTTGAATATCTTTTTTATAACAATAGCAAAATCGATGCAAATTTTTATACCATAGATAATATTGACGGAATGATAAATCTTACACTAAAAGAGGATTTTCTTAATACCCTTTCCGATGGTCATTACTATTTTGATGCCGCATATACAGAAATAACAATACGTCTCTTGTTATATGTTGCAAAAAATAAAGTTGAGCTTGAAAATTCGATACTTGAAACAAAAGAATGGAATGGTTCATCCATCACATTTTCTCTTTCGGATATTAATTACCCTCTCACAAGAGAATTGTTCAACCAAATTACAATTGATAACAAAATTCTTGATGCTGACTGCTTCAATTTAAGATTTTTGGGGCATTTATGTTATATTACATTTTATGCTGATTACTTAAAAACTCTTCCTTTGGGAACATATCAATTCACTGTGGATTTTGAGAATGTACAAGGTATCACACTGAATGTGGAAATACCGGACTGCCAATTAAAAGGTGATGTAAACGGAGATAACGAAATAGATGCTGCAGATGCAAGGCTTGCTTTGCGTGTTGCTGCTAAATTAGAAAAACTTACAACAAAAGCAGAAATCGCTTGCGATGTAAATGAAGACAATATTGTTAACAGCATTGATGCAAGACTCATTCTCAGAGCTGCAGCAAAACTTGTAAGATTCTGAAAGTCAAATATAAACAACATATATCAAAAAAAAAGTTCTCTATTAACATAGAGAACTTTTTTCTATCTTTTTCGTGATGCCATATAGTCGTCAAGTATCATAACTGCAGAAACAGCGTCAACAACGGCTTTTCTTTTTTTTCCTCTTGTGTTTGTCATATTCAGCGCATTGTGTGCTGAAACGGTTGTAAGACGTTCATCATACATATCGACGGTAAGACCTGACTTTTCCTGAAGATTTGCCGCAAACTGCTTGCAGGCATCTGCTCTGAAACCTTCTGAACCGTCCATATTTTTTGGAAGTCCCACAACAAACATCTGAACATTTCGTTCTTTTGCAAGTGTTATGATTTTTTCAACAAGAGCATCTGCATCTCTCTCAGTAATAACTGTAACGGGAGATGCAAGAATCTCATTTTTATCACATACGGCAACGCCTGTTCTGACGTCACCGTAGTCAACTGACATAATAATCATCTGTTATTCTCCTGCAACGACATCTGCAACATTGTCACCTTCAGCAGGAGGAGCTGTTGTTTCTGCCATACCTGAACAAGCTGTACAGGTTGAGGGAATTGCATCTGTCTTATACCAGCCTGTGCCACCAACAGCACAGTTTGAACTTGCGATAAGACCTGACTTTGCACAATATGATTTTTTCACGATTTCATCACTGAATTCAAAATCCTTTGCAGGAAGATTCTGATGAATCTCGTTCATAATGTTCTGATAAAGCTGACCGCAGTAGTTTGTTGAGAAATCAAGCTCTTCTGCGTGTTCTGCATAACCCATCCATACGGAGCAGACATAATAGGGTGTACCACCGATGAACCAACGGTCTTTTTCGTTTGATGTGGTACCTGTTTTTGCGAACATATCAAAGCCTGTGACTCTGTATGCTCTTGCTGTACCGTCTGATGCTGTTGCAACAGTCTGAAGCATTTTATTCATAACATCAGCAGTAGCTCTGTCCATAACCTGCTCACCTGAGTCATTTCTTGTGAGGTAAACCTTTGAGCCTGAGCTGTTTGTTACTGTATAATAGCAATAAGGTTCGTAATAAACTCCGCCGTTACCGAATGTTGAATATGCTGCACACATTTCAATTCCGTAAACACCGTGTGTCATACCGCCTACAGCCATTGATGAATAAGTCTGATCATCCTCTTCAAGTGAAGTGAACTTGAATTTATCGATAAGCCAGTTATAACATCTTGAAATACCAAGCTTATTGACAATCTGTGCAGGTACGGTATTGTGTGAAGGTGCAAGTGCCTGCTGAAGTGTTTCATATCTGTCTTCAGCACCGGGATCTCCACCGTAATTGAGAGGCCATCTTTCACCGTTGATCATAATTCCGTAGTTCTGAACTTTGGGATATGACCAAGTGTACATATTACTGTCAATAGCAAGTGAGTAAACGCTGAGAGGTTTGATTGATGAACCGGGCTGACGTCTTGAATCAGTTGCGATATTCAGGCTTCGTGCGCCCTGCTTCTCGCCTGCCTGACCTACAATGCCAAGCACTCTGCCGCTGTAATCCATAATAACCATACTTGACTGAACTTCCTCACCGTAGGAGTTTACGGAATCGGGGAATCCTTTACGGTTATAATACATATCTTCCATTGCTGACTGAATCTCTGTGTCAACGGCAACGTGGATTTTCAATCCGCCGTAATAAACAAGTCGCCATGCATCATTATATGAATAACCGCTTGTTACCATAAGGTCGTTGATGACTTTATCAATAACATAGTCAACGTAGTAGCTCTGTACTGCTTCTTTTTCCTGAGTCTGACCTACATTGTTTTCATCAACTTCGATCATATCATCAGTAACTTCGTCTTTGTCGTCATCCTTGGGAACATAATCATCGTCTGTTGTGAATGTAAAGTCATACTCGAGAGCTGCTTTATATTCTTCCTGAGTGATATATTCCTGCTCAAGCATACATTTGAGAGCAAATTCTCGTCTTTCCTTATTCTTTTCAGGATTGAGGATAGGATTGTTTGCTCTGGGAGCCTGAGTGATTGCTGCAATACAAGCACATTCTGCAAGCGTAAGCTCGTCAACATCTTTACCGAAGTAGTATTCAGAAGCTGTCTGAACACCGTAGCAACCTGCATCAAGATAAAGCGTATTGAGATATGCTTCAAGAATGGTTTCTTTTGAATAATGCTTCTCAAGATTGAGGGCATTCTGAATTTCTTTGAACTTTCTTATGAAAGTTGTCTGTCTTTCACCTGTAAGGTTCTTGATAAGCTGCTGAGTGATTGTTGAACCGCCTTCACCGTGATTGGAAGGAATAACCATAACTGAGATTGTTCTTCTCCAGTCAACACCTGAATGTTTTTTGAATCGCATATCTTCAAGTGCAATGAATGCATCCTGAAGATCCTGAGGCATATCGTTGAGATTAACCCAGATACGGTTCTCTTCGCCGTGAAGTCTTATAAGTTCGACTTCCCTGCCGTGCTCATCAAGTGTGTAAAGAATTGTTGTCTGACTCTGATTGAGTTTATACTCATCAAGGTCAATAGCAACGGGACCGTTAACAAAGTCTGACATATATTTAAGCACATATATGCCTACTGAAGAAACTGAGATAAGTCCCACAAGGAAAAGAGAACACATAAGAATGAAGAAGCGTCTTGTTTTCTTATGTTCTTTTCTCTGCCTTTTCTTTTTAGCAGGTTTTTTCTTCTTTTTCTTTTCGTCAGATTTTGTCTTCTTGTTTTCTGACTCTTCTTCCTCAACAATTGTCTGACTGTTTCTCATACCGAACAGATCAACTTCGGGAACTTCATCAATATTCACATACTTTGTAGGTTCATTGACAATTTCTGAATTTTCAACGGGTGTGTTTTTACTGCCGCCGACTTTGCGGCTGTTTTCATGCCCTGTTAAATTCTCGTTATTTATATCGGACATTTATTTCCCTCCCGTATATAATCAAGAATAAAAATTATTTTACAAGATACTGCATTGATACCCAGCCGATCTGACCGTTGTATTCTACAAGTCCCCAACCGCTTGAAGAACTATTTACATCGCTTTTGTAAACATAAATAACTTCAAGCTTGTCACCGTTTTTGAAGCTGCCGATCTTTTCTGCACTTGCATCAGGAGCACGACGGTAGTTGAGATTGTTGATATCGCCTGTGCTTACTGTGTAAAAACCGCTGCTGCTTACGGGAATATCTGCTTCAGGTGCATCTGTTGTAATTTCAACGATGTTTGAAGGCTGTTCAGATTCGATGGGATCTTTCTTGTCTTTCTTTGCAATACCGTTGATAATAAGAGCGAAAAGAACAATAACAAGAACTGCAGCAACGCTGATGAGAATAATTGAGCGTCTGTCTGACTTTTTGAGCTTTTCAAAAAGTTCTTTTGCCTTATTGATAACAAAAGCAATAAACTTAGCAGCCTTGTCTGCTGCAACCTGTAAAAATTCTTTTACTGAATCCATTTTTGACATATTTTTAACCTCCGGAAAGAAATTATTTTCTTAGTGTAAATTATAACAAAACAAATTATTAATTTCAATAATTTTAACAATATTGTAATTAATTATTTTTATATTTTTTATTATATATTAAGGAGCATATTGTTTTTGCTCAGAAAATATTGTAAAATAAAAAGAAAACCTCTTCTGCCAAAAGACAAAAGAGGTTTTCTTGGTGACTCAGCGGGGATTCGAACCCCGGACACCCTGCTTAAAAGGCAGGTGCTCTGCCGACTGAGCTACTGAATCACAGTTATTTACAATTTTCACTTAGGAAAGTGCACCCACAACGAGTGTAGTAACCAGAGTGAGAACGATAAATGCTGCTGAAAGAATCTTTGTGAGTTTTTCAAGCTTAGCTTCTGCTGTACGGCCTTTATTCTTGCCGAAGAAAGTATCAGAACCGCCTGCAATTGCACCTGAAAGACCCTGCTGTTTGCTCTCCTGGAGAAGAACGAGGATTATGAGAAGAATTGAGATAACGATTAACACGCCACCGAGAATATATGATGCTACAGTCATTTTCCTTAAATCCTTTCTGATTTTTTTACGCAGGATAACCCTGCAACGAACATTGCCTATGTATATTATCACATCAAAAAACAAAAATCAAGTCTTTTTTGAAATTTTTTCAGTTTTTTTTAATTTTCAATCAAACCAACGGAAATTTTATGAAATTTTCACTATTGACGAAAACTCAATATATTGTATAATAATATAGTATAGTTCCAATATAATGGAGGAAGACATGGCAAAGAAAAAAGATTACGGCAATGAAGACATAGTTGTTCTCAAAGGACCGGACAAAGTCAGAAAACGTCCTGCTGTTATTTTCGGCTCAGACGGTATTGACGGCTGTCAGCATTCCGCTTTTGAAATTATTTCAAACTCAATAGACGAAGCAAGAGAAGGTTACGGAAACAAAATTGTTGTTACAAGATTTCTTGATAATTCAATTGAAGTTCAGGACTTCGGACGTGGTATGCCCGTGGGCTGGAATCCCAAAGAAGAAAGATTTAACTGGGAACTTCTCTTCTGCGAAATGTATGCAGGCGGTAAGTATGACACCAATGACGGAGGCAATTACGAATACTCTCTCGGTCTTAACGGTCTCGGTCTTTGTGCAACACAGTTTGCATCTGAATATATGGAAGCTGAAATTCACCGTGACGGAATGTGTTATACACTCCGTTTTGAGAAAGGTTGGCCCGTTGGAGGTCTTAATGAAGAGCCTTATGCAAAACGTGATACCGGCACAAGAATAAAATGGCGTCCTGACCTTGATGTTTTTACAGATATCAATGTTTCTGCAGAATATTTCAAGGAAGTGCTTGAAAGACAGGCTGTTGTAAACAACGGTCTTAAGTTTATATTCAAAAATCAGCTTACAGAAACAAAGTTTGAAACAACAGAAATCCTTTATGAAAACGGCATCAAGGATTATGTTGACAACTTCTGCGGAGAGGAAGCTTTTACCACAACTCAGGTATGGCAGACAGAGAAAAAGGGACGCGACCGTGAAGACAAGCCCGAATATAAAGTTAAAATCAATGTGGCACTTGCTTTTTCAAAAACAAAACAGCTAAAGGATTATTACCACAACTCAAGCTGGCTTGAGCATGGCGGTGCACCTGACAAGGCTGTAAGAAGTGCTTTTGTTGCACAGATTGATGCTTACCTCAAGCAGACAGGTAAATATGCGAAGACAGACGGAAAGATTACATTCCAGGATGTTGAAGACTGTCTTGTTATAATTGTTTCATCTTTCTCAACTCTGACTTCATATGAAAATCAGACAAAGAAAGCTATCACAAACAAATTCATTCAGCAGGCAATGACGGACTTCCTCAGACATCAGCTTGAGATTTACTTTATCGAAAACAAGCTTGATGCAGACCGCATTGCAGACCAGGTGCTCATTAATCTTAGAAGCCGTGTCAAAGCAGAAGCAACAAGACTCAACCTTCAGAAGACTCTCGCAACATCAAACAGTATGGCAGACAGAGTTGAAAAATTCGTTGACTGCCGAAGCCGTGATATTGAAGAAAGAGAAATCTTCATAGTAGAGGGTGACTCTGCATTGGGTGCCTGTAAGCAGGCAAGAGATTCAGCTTTTCAGGCTATTATGCCCGTAAGAGGTAAGATTCTCAACTGTCTTAAGGCTGATTATACAAAGGTATTCAAATCTGAAATCATCACAGACCTCATAAAAGTGCTCGGTTGCGGTGTTGAAGTCAAGACAAAGGCAAACAAGAATATGTCCACATTCAACCTTGACAATCTCCGCTGGAGTAAAGTCATCATCTGTACCGATGCCGACGTAGACGGATTCCAGATAAGAACACTTATCCTTACAATGATTTATGCTCTTATGCCTACACTCATTGAAGCGGGCAAAGTTTTCATTGCCGAATCACCGCTTTACGAAATCACAGCAGGCAATCAGACCTGGTTTGCATATAACGAGCAGGAAAAAGCAGATGCTCTCAAAGAAATCGGCGATAAGAAATACACTATCCAGCGTTCAAAAGGTCTTGGTGAAAACGAACCTGATA
>JAZUCO010000074.1:0-15528 GCA_045639185.1 Acutalibacteraceae bacterium | reverse complement strand
CTGGGGCTGGAACGGTTCAAATTTTTGATTTGTGTAATAAAAATCAATGCTTTTACAGGTATCTTCGGATACCTGTTTTTTCTTTACATTTTTTGCTGTTTTATGTATAATAGTTACGGTGATTGAAATGTCAGTATGTAATATCTGCCCCAGAAAATGCGGTGCAGACAGAAACAGCAGCAGAGGAGTCTGCGGTGTGGATGAAAAAATCAGAATTGCACGTGCGGCACCTCATTTCTGGGAAGAACCCTGCATAAGCGGTACGGGTGGCTCGGGCGCAATTTTCTTTTCGGGCTGTAATATGAAATGTGAATTCTGTCAGAATTATGATATCAGTAACGGCTGTTTCGGTGCTGATATATCGGCTCAGAGGCTTTGCGAGATATATGATGAACTTATTTATCTTGGAGTTCATAACATAAATCTTGTAACCCCTACACACTTTTCACGGGAGATTCTTAAAACTCTTGAAAAGCCTTTGTCCGTTCCCGTTGTGTATAATTCAAGCGGTTATGATTCTGTTGATACGCTGAAGCTTTTCCGCGGTAAGGTGCAGATTTATCTGCCTGATATGAAATATGCATCTGCGGACATTGCAAAAAGATATTCCCACGCACCGGATTATCCCGAAGTTGCAAAAAATGCAATCAGAGAGATGTTTTCTCAGGTGGGAGAATGCGTTTTCGATGAAGACGGTATTCTTCAGAAAGGTGTTGTGATAAGGCATCTTATGTTGCCTGATGAACTTGAAAATACGCTTGATGTTATTGATTTTGTTTCATCAGAATTCGGTGATAAGGTCATTTTCAGTCTTATGAGTCAGTTTACGCCAAATGAAAACTGCAAGAGTCCCTCTTTGCAGAAAAGGATTACTCAGCAGGAGTATGAAAAAGCCGTTGATTATATTTATCTTTGCGGAATGGAAAATGTATATGTTCAGGATTTCTCATCTGCGGAAAAAGAATTTACACCGGACTTTGACCTGACAGGTTTATAATGTTGACAAAGAAAATCAAATTATGTATCATTAAATCATTAAGATACGGGAGGATAAATTTATGAAATATTCAATTTATCTGATTATTAAAAAAGTAACAGCGTGGATTATGAGTGTTCTTGCAACGCTTGGTATACTCGGCGGAGATACACAGCAGGGTGCAGACATTCAGCGAGGCGAAGAAAACAGCATTTCTGCTTATGATAAGTCAAATGCAGATTACACTCTTTCAATTGATGCGGCAAATGAAGTTCACGATATCAGCGAGCTTCTTTACGGTGTTTTCTTTGAAGATATCAACTTCGCTGCAGACGGCGGTGTGTATGCCGAAAAAATTATCAACCGTTCGTTTGAATACGGTGAACTCGCAGCAGATGATGAACTTCACGGCTGGAGTCAGGTGGGTACTGTTGATATCAGTGTTGTAAAAGGTGATGCTGAAAACGGACTCAACGAGAACAACACAAATTATCTTGTTATCAACAACACAAGCGGTATCCTCGGCGGTGTGCAGAATAAAGGCTTCCTTGAGGGCATGGCTATTGAAAAAGACACCGTATATGATTTCTCTGTTTACGCAAAAGCCCCCGAGGGTTACAGCGGTAAAATCACAGCAAGACTTGTTGCAGGCGGTGAAATCGCAGGTGAAGTGACATTCGGCGGTATTACTGCAGATTGGGTGAAGTATGAGTTTGAAATTACTTCATCTGTAACAGCAAATGCTGATGTTTATCTTCAGGTGCTTACAGAAAACGGCAAGGTATGCCTTGATATGGTTTCTCTTTTCCCTCCCACATATAATGACCACGGAATGAGAACTGACCTTGTAACAAAACTTGCAGAGCTTGAGCCGTCTTTCCTCCGTTTCCCCGGCGGATGTGTAATTGAGGGTTATGATGCAGAAACAGCTTACAGCTGGAAAGACTCAATCGGTACAGGTCCCGACGGTATGCCTCTTGAGTTTGACGGTACATACGGTGATGTTGCAACAAGACCTCTGGGCATAAATCTGTGGACAAATGTTTCTGCAACAGAAGACCCGTTGCCTTGTTATATGAGCTACGGTCTCGGTTTTTATGAATATTTTGTTCTTGCAGAAGATATCGGTGCAATCGGTGTGCCCGTTCTTAACTGCGGTCTTTATTGTCAGATGCGAGGAAAGGGTCCCGTTGCAATGGATACTCCCGAGTTTGAACAGTATGTTCAGGATATGGTTGATCTTGTTGAATTCTGTCGCGGTGACGAATCAACAGTATGGGGCAAAGTGAGAGTTTCTCTCGGTCACGCAGAACCTTTTGAACTTAAATACATCTGTATCGGTAATGAAAACGAAGGCGAAGATTACTTCGAAAGATACGAAGCATTCCTTGAAAGATTCAATGAAGAAAAAGAGAAGAATCCTGAACTTTATGATGGACTTGAGCTTATATATTCTTCAGGTGCGGCAGATGCTACAGGCAGTGATAAGTACATTCTTTCATATGAAAATGCTTATGAATACATCACAGAAAACGGTATGACTACTGATGAATATGCAGGTGCAATTGATCAGCATTACTACAAGGAGCCTGATTGGTTCCTCAAAAACACAGATTATTATGATGAAGATAATTATGTGAGAGATTACAATAATATGACCGACACTATTTACGGCGGAGGTATAAAAGTTTTCCTTGGTGAATATGCGGCACGTTCCAATACTCTGAGAGCGGCACTTGCTGAAGCTGCATATATGACAGGTCTTGAGAGAAACGGTGATATTGTTGAAATGGCGGCTTATGCTCCTCTTTTCGGCAATCTTACAGCAACTCACTGGGCACCTGACCTTATCTGGTTCAACAATCATCTTTCAACAGGCTCAATCAATTACTATATGCAGAAACTTTTCTCAACAAATGCAGGCACAACACTTCTTGGCTCAGAGCTTGGCGGAGCTGCAATTCCTGCGGAAGACCTCAAGGGTATGGTAGGTCTCGGCACATGGTATACTCAGGCTGAGTTTGACAATGTAATAGTTACAGATAATATCACGGGTGAAGTGCTCGCAAGTGATGATTTCTCAATTCCCGCATTCTGGTGGAACTGGCACGCAGATGGTGAAGGTAAGTGGAAAACATCTGGCGGCAAAGCTGTGCAGACAGTTTCTGAACATCCCTATAATGATAAGGGTGCCACAGCATATTTCGGTGAAGCTGAGTGGAGCAACTACACATATGAGTTTGAAGCAACAAAAACAGAAGGTGCAGAAGGCTTCTATATTCCTTTCCTTGTTGAAGATGAAAATAATATGTTCTATTGGAATATAGGCGGTTGGGATAACACAAAGACAGCTCTTCAGCGTGTTGAAAACGGTGCAAAGACAGGTGCAATTCCCGGCACGGCAACAGCTTTCACAGTTGAAAACGGTGTTACATATAAGATAAAGATTGAAGTTAACGGCACAGTTATCAAGGGTTATATTGACGGTGTGCTTCAGTTTGAATACGATGCCGCATCAGACAGCTATGCAGAAGCTTATCACGTTGTTTCAACAGACGAAAGCGGAGATATTATTATCAAGCTTGTAAACACAACAGAGAGCGACAGAACATTTGCAATTGATATCGCAAACGCTGTGCCCGGCTCAAAGGCAACAGTTTATCAGGTTGCAGGTGACAGCCTTGATAATGATAATGTCCTTGGCGCAGAAGAAGACTGCGTAATGACAGAATTCACCGTCGATGGTGTAAGCAATCAGTTCAATTACACTGTACCTCAGTATTCCGCAACAGTAATCAGAATTTCAAGATAAAAAGAAACCGACCGTAAAGGTCGGTTTCTTTGCTGTTATATTATGTCAGAGTTAAGTGGTCATATTCACTATAAATTGATTTCGGAACATTGTTTTCATCAACGGAAACGATATAGGAATCGCCTCCTGCTGTCAGATAAATCGTTCCGTTTAAGGAGATGAAGACGCTGAATGATGTCAGTTCGCCATCATATTCATAATGATACGGATCAGGCTTTGGGGAGTTTTTAGGATGAGCCAATACGGTTTTATCATAAACATTTTTATAATAAACAGAACCATCTTCATTGAATTTTAATTCATGTTTTTCTACTGATTTCCAATATGTTAGATAATAAGCAAGGTTGTTATTAAAATAATCATGTGCAAATCCGTCATCATCTTCTTTTGAGCCATAGAATTCCTGTCCTATAAAATTATTCTGTATTTCCATAGCTCTTTTTTCATTTTCATTTGTGATATATGCTAGTATAATGAGAGTGATTGTTACAATTACACCTATCGTTGTTGCAACAATAATTCCGATGCGCTTCTTTTTCTTTGCTTTTTCTTTTTCAATTTCAGCAATAATTGATTCGCATTCAGAAATGTCGTCTGCATATTCTTCCGCCTGTAATTCTTTGAGAAGAATAACTGCTTGCTTTAATTTTTTAACATCTCTGTCTTCCATTAATAATTTGATTGAGTTATATTTTTCCTGTTGCTGAAACTTTGCCATTTTTTCGGAGCATTTATCTGCGAGTGCAGTTGCCTCCGGCATTGAATCTGCTATTCTCAGGAGTAATGCTCTTGCACGGTAAAAATCATTCGCTTGCTGTGCATCAGCCATAATATTCTGAGCTTTTAAATATATATTTTGTATGGCATATTGATGCAATGTTTGTGCGTATTCGGGTGTTGCAAAACGCATAGCTTTTTGAAAAAAACTATTTTCCAAAAATGCTTCTTCAGAATAGATAAGCTGATTTTCGTTGGTAAGTCTTAATGCTGACAGTAATAAACCTATATAAGCTTTGACATTTTCAGGTTCAATATCAAGAATTTTGTTGTAATATTCAGATGCTGAAGACCATTCATGGTCCTCCAGGAAAATCTCTGCTCTGCGAAAAAGAGAATCGATAGTTGGAATTGTTTCGTTGTTAACCATATTTTTCACCTCAAAGTTTTTTGATTACGGAGTTTCTTTTGCTTTATCCATTAATTTCATCACAAGGCGGAGAGTATCAAGGGTTTTTTCGCCTTTGATTGTTTTAACTGAGATATAGGGCTTTGCTGCGGCACTTACAAGAATTCTGCCGCGCATTGCCTTGGCAAGAATTGCGACCTGAGAAGCATCGATATTATCTGAATAAAGCAGAATGCTTGTGGCTGTCTGTTTGATTTCATATATCTTGTGCTTCATTGCGGAGTTTCTTATAAGTGCAACGGTGATAAGTCCGTTTACGCTGTCAGGAATATCACCGTAACGGTCAATAAGCTCGTCTGTAACATCTTCTGCGTCTGATTCGCTTCTGATGGATGCAATTCTTCTGTAAATTGCAAGTCTCTGGGGTATTGAATCAATATATTTTTCGGGAATATGCGCATCAATGCTAAGGTCAACAAGACACTCTTTCTCAGGCTCTTTTTCTGTGTGGGTCTGCTCTTCGTTTACAGCCTCCGCAAGCATCTGCAGATACATATCGTAACCTACTGCTTCAAGATGACCGTGCTGTTTTGCGCCCAGAATATTACCTGCTCCTCTGATTTCAAGGTCTTTCATTGCGATTTTGAAACCTGAGCCGAATTCTGTGTATTCACGGATGGCGGCAAGTCTGCGCTGTGCAATTTCAGAGAGCTCTTTGCCTTTTCTGAATGTGAAATAAGCAAAACCTCTTCGTGAAGACCTGCCGACTCTGCCTCGTATCTGATGAAGCTGTGCAAGTCCCATTCTGTCTGCATTTTCAATGATAAGCGTGTTTACATTCGGCACGTCAACACCTGTTTCGATGATTGTTGTGCACACAAGAATCTGAATTTCACCGTCAAGGAGCTGTCTCCAGACTTCACTCAGCTCTTCTTCACTCATTTTTCCGTGGGCAACGGCAATATTAGCGTCAGGAATGAAAGTGCGGATTTCAGCCGCTTTTTCTTCAATATCCTCAACTTTGTTATAGAGGTAGTAAATCTGACCGCCTCTGCGAAGCTCTTTTTCCATTGCTTCTGCAAGAATTCCCATATCGTGCTCTGCAACATAAGTCTGCACGGGTGAGCGGTCAAGGGGCGCTTCTTCAATAACAGACATATCACGGATTCCCGTCATAGCCATATTGAGAGTACGGGGAATGGGAGTAGCTGAAAGGGTAAGCACGTCAACAGACGGAAAAACCGTTTTGAACTTTTCTTTCTGTGCAACACCGAAACGCTGTTCTTCATCGATGATAACGAGTCCCAAATCACGGAATTTTATATCTTTTGATATGATTCTGTGGGTGCCTACGATTACATCAACATAGCCTTTTTCAAGGTCTTCTTTTATTTTTTTCTGCTGTTTTGCATTTCTGAAACGTGAGAGCATTTCAGCCCTTACGGGGAAGCCTTCAAAACGTCTTAAAATTGTTCTGTAATGCTGAAGCGCAAGAATTGTTGTCGGAACGAGAATTGCACACTGTTTGCCGTCTGCAATGCATTTGAATGCGGCTCTGAGTGCAACTTCTGTTTTGCCGAAACCAACGTCACCGCAAAGAAGTCTGTCCATGGGATATGCTTTTTCCATATCCTGCTTGATTTCATAAATACAACGGAGCTGATCATCTGTTTCGTCAAATTCAAAACGACGTTCAAAGTCATTCTGCATATCGATATCGGGAGAGAAAGGATATCCTGCCGTGTTGTGCCTCTTGGCATAAAGCTCAAGCAGCTCTTTTGCCATATCTTTAACGGCACCTTTGACTCTCGCTTTTGTCTTTGCCCAGCCGTCTGTGCCGAGCTTGTTGATTTTTACACCTCTGCCGCTGTCATCGTGAGGTCCTATATATTTTGAAACAAGGTCAAGCTGTGTAACGGGCACATAAAGTGCTTCTGCGCCCACATATCTGATTCTGATGTAATCTTTGTGCACGCCTGAAATTTCCATATCCACAATGCCGTCAAAAATGCCTATGCCGTGAACAGAGTGTACAACATAGTCGCCTTTGTGAAGTTCTTCAATGGAATGGAGCCCTTGACTTATGTCGTGGAATTTTTTCTTGCCCGAAGCTCTTTTTTTGCCGTCACATTTGTATCTGCCTGATGTGACAACGCGCAGTTTGTCGGCAGGATAGTCCATACCGAAGCTCAGAGCACCGTGAATAATATTTATTTGCCCTCTGATGAAACTCAAGGGCGCTTTGCTGAAATAGTTTGATGCAAAACCGTCATCATTAAGGTCTTCGCAAAGGCTTTTTGCCGCTTTGTCTGTTCCTGCAAGAATAACAACCGTGTAACCTCTTGCAATATCGGGACTAAGGTCGTCTTCAAGGACTGTGAGTGACCCCTCCCAGGGTGAAGTCTGACGCACATTCATTGTGATAAGGTCTTTAACGGGAGTATCAAAAGAGCCTCTTGCAAAGTTATCAAGGTATATTACACCCTGTTTTTCATAACGGGCAACAACGTCTGACCATTTGATGCTGAAATTGTCAAGACCTTTGCAGAGCACACCGTCTTCAAACATCATTTTTATGTCTTCATTAAGAAGTTTTGCAGATGAAGCGGCACGCTCTTTTATGTTGTGTGAATCTGCAGCAAAAAGAAGAAAATCTTCGCAGTAGTCAAATATTGTGTCACACTTTTCGTATGCAAGATTAAGATATTTGTCTGTTGAGCCGAGTCTGACGTGACCTTTCAGCTTGTCAGCATCGGCATAAAGACTTTCTCGTATTGTGTCATACTTCTTGCCTTTCAGGGAAACTGCAAGGTTTTCGATTTTTTCTGCAAAAGAGATATCGCTGTCAAAAATGATTTCTGTTGCAGGTGTGATTCTTATTGAATCGGCAATATCTGTTCTTCGCTGAGATAGAATGTCGAAATGAGACATTGAGTCTATTGTGTCACCCCAGAATTCGATTCTGACGGGAGACTGAGCATCAGGCGGGAAGAAGTCGAGAATTGAGCCGCGCTGAGAAAACTGACCTGCACCCTCAACCATATCCGCACGGGTGTAACCTGCACAGACGAGAGCTGATATAACTTTATTAAGGTCGGCATCTTTGCCGTTTTCAAGAAGAACTGATTTTTCGCTGAGAATTTTTTTGGGAATTGTAAGCTGCATAGCCGCTTCAATGCTGCAAACAACGGCATCGAGTCCGTTTTCGCAGATAAGTCCGAGTACGCCGAGTCTGATGCTTTCGTATTCTCTTGAATGGCTCTGCTCAGATCTGAAATTTCTGTCTGTAGCAGGGAATAACAGAGCTTTCATTCCCATTGCCTGAAGGTCGGCAGTTATTTTTGTTGCCGATGCTTCATCGTTTGCGACAATGAGGGCTTTTTTGCCGAGTCTGTCGCAGACGGTATGTACAAGATGAGCTTTTGGGGTGAGAGAAAGTCCCAATACGCCCATGGGGAGAATATTTTTCTTTATGTTGTATTCAATTGAGCTGTATTCTTTGTTGCTTTCAAGAAGAGAAGCAAATGAGGACATTTTTATCACCCTTTCCGCTTTATTATGTATGTTGATTTATTTGATCTGGCAGGTCATCATTGCCTTGTCAACTTCACCTGCAACGATAAGGTCAATTGCATCGCAGGCTTTTTCCATTGTTGCTTTGAGAGTAGCCTGATCCTGCTTTGAGAAGTTGCCGAGAACATAATCTTTCAGGTCATAATCGGGATGAGGCTTGTTGCCTACACCGATTTTTATTCTGGGGAAGTTGTCTGAATTCAGATGATAGATAATGCTTTTGATTCCGTTGTGTGTGCCTGCTGAACCTTTGCGTTTGATTCTGAGGGCACCGGGTGCAATGTCGATATCATCAAAAATTATAATGCATCTTTCAGGGGGAATCTTGTAGAAAGTTGCAGCCTCTTTGATTGCTTCGCCTGAGTTGTTCATATAAGTCTGAGGACGCATAACAAGGCATCTGTGACCGTTAATCATTACATCGGCACAAAGAGACTTGTATTTGATGCGGTCTGTTTTGAAATTCTCTCTGTTGCAGAGAACATCAAGGCAGAGAAAACCTGCATTGTGTCTTGTGAGTTCATATTCTTTGCCGGGGTTCCCGAGACCTGCGATGATGAATTCTACGGGACCTGAAACCGGCATTGAAAAAGATGATGTTGTTTTCTTTTTGAAAAAAGCCATTTTGAAAATTCCTTTATACTTTTTTTCTGTAAGGCTGTTTTTTCTTGACCCAGCCTTCTTTATTTGTCTGTTTTTCTCTTGCAATTGCAAGAGTGTTATCGGGCACATCTTCGGTAATTGTTGAGCCTGCCGCTGTGTAGGAGTTTTCGCCCACGGTGACCGGAGCAATAAGATTTGTGTTGCAGCCGATGAAAGCTCCGTCTTTTATAACTGTTCTGTGTTTTGTTTTTCCCGTGAAGTTGACCGTTACAACGCCACAGCCGAAATTGACATCTTTACCCACATCCGAGTCACCCACATAAGTCAGGTGCGAAACTTTTGTGCCTGTGTCGATAACCGAATTCTTGACTTCCACGAAGTTGCCAAGATGAACATTGTCACCGATAAGAGCATCAGGACGGATATGTGCAAAAGGTCCGATATCTGCATTGTTCATAATCTTTGCATTACGGATATGACTGCTTATGAATCTCACTCCGTTGCCGATTTCTGCATTTTCAATGTATGAAGACGGTCCTATGGTGCAGTCTTCACCGATTGATGTTTTGCCTCTGATTATGGTGCCGGGAAGAATTGTTGTGCCGTTTTCGATTCTGCAATCAGATTCAATGATAATACCGTCTGTGCAGGGAATACAGACTCCGTTTTCAATAAGTCCCGAAAGGACAGAGAGTCTCATTATTTCACCGATACGCATAAAGTCTTCCGGTGTTTCGACAGACAAATTGATGTTTTTGTTGTCAGAAGTATAAATGCCTGTTTTTATACCTGTTTTGCCTATTGCTTCACGGCTGAGACAGAAAGCTGTGCTGTCTTCTGAAATGATTGTCATATCGTTGCTGTCTTTTATGTGCATTGCGAGTGCACCGCTGACGGAAACGGAATCAATAAAAGGTTTGTTGCCTCTGAGAAAAACAATTATGTCTGTTTCTACAGCGTCTGCCGCCTCTTGCACTGATGTGAAAACTTTTATATCGCTGTTTTCAAAGTGTTTTTCAATCTGCGCAAGATCTTTTTCTGCAATGACACAGATATTGCAGATGTCCGCTTCTTTTACGGCTTTTATTAACGTATCGATCATCGGTCTGAAAAGAATCTCACGAAGAGTGTTTGTTTTTTCTGTGGCAAAAACAATAGCGCCGACATTCATACTGTCAACTCCTGAATCTTTATTATATCATACAGTTTAAGTATATTCAATATTCAGGCGTTAATTCTGAAAAAATGCAGCCACCGTAGTGACTGCATCGGAAATTTTTATTCAGCGTCTTTTTTAGCTGCTTTTTTTGTTGTTTTTTTAGCTGCGGGCTTTTTTTCTGCCTTTTCCTTTTTGGGAGCCTTTTCAGTTTTCTTTTCAGCAGTTTCTTCTTTTACTGCTCTGGGTTTTCTGGGCTTGGGAGCCTTTTTCATAAGCTCAACAAGCATAAGAGCGTGGCTGATGTCTCCCTCAACCTGAATTTCGCCTGCAAAAAATGCATCCATAGGATCAAGTTTGCAGGAAAGAATGTTTTCAAGCACTTTGCTTGAAACTTTAATGATTGCTGTGTTGTCATAGTAATCATAGGGTTCAACAGCAAAAGGACCGTTCATATATGCAACATAGAAAATGCCGCCACAGTCTTCATCTGTCATTTCAACCTGTACTGCAAAATTTTCGGTAAGTTTTGATTCATCAATCTTACCGTACTTTTTCTTGAGCTGGTTGAATTTTTCTATAAATGTCATTGTAACTTACTCCTTGAATTATTTTCTTTATTATATTTCGTATAATGAAAAATGTCAACGGGTATTTTGTCGTAAGTATTCCCGAAAAAATCAGGAATATTATAAATTAAGAAAATCTTTTCTGTATTTTACACCAAAGAATTCTGCAAGTTCAACCATTTCTTCGTCCTTGATTGTATTTTTACGGGGAAGATGAGCTGTAAGCATATAAATCTGTGCAGCCTTTTCAACAGTTTCGATAAGACCGAATGTTTCGTCAAGGTTTTTACCTGCACCGTAGATTCCGTGCATACCCCATACAACAAGACGGAATTCTTCCATCTTTTTTGCTGTTGCTTCACCGATTGAGTTTGTGCCGCAGAGCATCCAGGGGAGTACTCCTACACCGTCGGGGAAAACAACGATGCACTCTGTGCACATTTCCCAGAGAGTGTGAGTGAAGCTTTTTTCGTCAAGCTCGTGAACATAGTTCATTGCAAGAGTGTATGTAGGATGTGAATGCATAACAACTCTGTTGTCGGGGTCAACTTTGAGTCTTGCCATATGGCTCATAAGGTGAGCAGGGAGCTCAGATGTAAACTTGCCGCCATCCTTGTAACCCCAGAGAAGTTCAGCTGTTGTGCCGTCTTCTGCAATTCTGATGATACCGAGGTTTGTTTCGGGATCATGCTCAACATTCTTGAAATATTTGCCTGTACCTGTAACGATGAAGATTCTGCCGATAAGGTCTGTTGCATCAAAACCTGTGGGGATTGTGCGAAGAACAGTGTCTTTATCGAGATATTCATAAACTTCGTCGTTTTCAAGCATATAGCTGATGTTACCGCCGTTTCTTTCGTCCCAGCCAAGACGGTACATATTGGCTGTCATTTTTTTCATTTCTTCCACAAAGGGAGCTGTAAATATATCTTTCATTATCTGTTCACCAGAACTTCCTTTTCGTATTTTTTAACTTCGTCGATGTATGAAACGCTTGTGTTTTCTGCCTTGAGATATTCATTCCATACTGCACCGAAGGGAGCAGTTTTCATTTCTTCCTGAAGCACCATAAGAGAGGTGATGTCATTTTCTTCCTGAAGAGCTTTCATCTTTGCATTGGGTTCAAGAAGTGCAAAGAGCAGAGCCTTCTTCACATTTCTTACACCTGTAATCCAGGCTGAAATACGGTTGATTGAAGCATCAAAATAGTCTGTTGCGATGAAAACTCTGTCGAGAGCATCGTTTCTGACGATTTCCTTTGCGATTTCCTTTGTTTCGTCATCAAAGAGGATTACATGGTCAGAGTCCCAACGCATAGGTCTTGTGATGTGAAGAGCAATCTTTTCGTGGAAAAGAAGCATTGATGAAATCTTGTCTGAAACCATTTCTGTGGGATGGTAGTGACCGTTATCCATAAGGGGAGTGATACCCTTGTAGTCTGCATAGCTGAGTGCAAATTCTGCAGAGCCTACTGTGTAAGCTTCAAGACCGATGCCGAAAACCTTTGATTCAAGAGTTACATAAACTTTTGATTTGTCATAGGGTATATCGAGAATTGCATCAAGTGAATCCTTGAAACGCTTTCTGGGTGCAAGTCTGTCTGCGGGGATGTCCTTGTAACCATCGGGAATCCAGATATTCATAACGCAGGGGATGCCTGTTTCTGTTGCGAAGTATTCGGAGATTTCAACACAGCGTTTGCAATGTTCAATCCAGAATTTTCTTACATTTTCATCGGGTGATGAAAGTGTGAGATTGTCCTTTACCATGGGGTGAGAAAAAAGTGTGGGGTTGAAGTCAATACCCATATTTCTTGCCTTTGCAAATTCAACCCACTTTGCAAAATGAGAGGGTTTGAGAGCATCTCTGTCTGCAAATTCGCCGTCTTCAAAAATAGCATAGCAAGCGTGAAGATTGAGCTTTTTCTTGCCGGGAATGAGAGAAAATGCCTTGTCGATATCAGCCATAAGCTGCTCGGGAGAAGTTGCCTTGCCGGGGTAGTTACCTGTTGTCTGAATGCCGCCTGAAAGAGCTTCTTTTGAGTCGAAACCTGTAACGTCATCACCCTGCCAGCAATGAACGGAAACTGTTATATCCTTTAATTTTTCAATTGCCTTGTCAGTGTTAACACCGAGCGCGGCATATTCGTTTTTAGCAATTTCGTAAGCTGTCATAATAGCCTCCTGAAAAACATTGATAATTAATTATAACATTTTTAATTGGATAATTGCAATGAAATTTTTTATATTTTTCTTGTTTTGAATATGTTTTTACCTTTGGTTATTATTGACATAATTTTTTATCCGTGATAATATTATTATGTTATTTGTAACAAACGGCATTTCTGTTTTTCAGGAGGTAGTCTTTATGAAGAAAAAATATATGTCGGTTTCAAAAAAAATCGTTGCAACACTTCTTGCGGTTATGATTTCCTGTGTTGCGGCAATTCCCGTTTCTGCTGAGAGTGCAGAGAAGAATTATATCATCGACAATCCTTATGCGGATATCGACTGGGATTCCTGGGGCAGCTATAAAACACAGCTTCATTCCCACACAAATGCAAGTGACGGTTTTCTGACAATTCACGAATATGTACAGCAGCATTATGATATGGACTATGATATTGTTGCTCTTACAGACCACGGCACAATCAATAAAGGCTGGGATGTTGCTCCCGACCTTGTACCTCTTATGCGTCTTATAAAATACGAACGCACACAGATGCAGCCTATAAATCCTCTTACGGCAGAAGAGTATGACGCATATACTTCAGGTACAGCATCTTCATCAACAAGAACACACGAAAACGGTATGCTTGATGTTCCCAAGGGTATTGAGCTTAATATGGCAACTCCCGTTGCAGACTGTCATCTTACAGGATATTTCTCTGATTATGGTCAGGGGCTTGCAGGTGTTTACGGTGACTATGAAACTCCCGCAAGAGAAGTTATGAATGACGGTGGTATTACATTCCTTTCACACGTGGGTGAATATGTGTATACAGACAAGGATTCTGCAGACCATGTAGGTCAGAAAGTTGATGACTACTATGCAAATAAATTTGCAAGACTCTTCATTGATTATCAGGGCTCTGCTTTAGGTATGGGTATAAACAGCGCAACAGATGCACATACACGTTGTGACCGTATCCTCTACGATCAGGTACTTCAGAAGACCATTCCCAACGGTGTTGTGCCCTGGTGTAATACTTTCTCAGATTCACATAATGATTCTGCTATAAACGATGCTTACACATGGACTTGGATGGAAAACTTCACAATGGAAGATTTCCGTGAAAGCCTTGAAAAAGGTCAGTTCTTCTCAGTTTCTCACTATTCAAACGGTGTGGAGCTCAACGGTATGGAAGAAATGCCCGGTTTTGATGAGCAGAAGGTCTATGATGAAGAATTATGGCGCCTTGATAATACTCCCAACGTAACAAGACTTACAGTTGACGAAGAAAGCGATACAATTTATGTTGAGGGTGAAAACTTCAATCTCATCACATGGGTTTCAGACGGAAACGTGATTCTCCGTGAAGAAATAACAGACGGCAAAGCAACTATTGACCTTCACGATACTGAAAAATTCCTTGCAGAGCCGAATCTTTATGTGAGATTCTACCTTTCAGGCGAAAACGGAATCTGCTATTCACAACCTCTTGTGCTTAATGTTGAGGGTGAAGAATTTGAATCTGTTGATGTGCCCGTAACAAATGATATTTCAACATTCCTGCGCAAACTTGTGACAATTATTGATAAGATATTCTTTAAGAATAATCCTCTTATCTGGGCATTCAAGTATTTTGCATTTGGTTATGATGCAACAGCAAATCTTTGATAAATAAAAATTCAGGGAGTTTTTTTCACTCCCTGAATTTTTTATATGTCTGATTTTTCTTTTACAAGCTGTTTGAAGTGGTTGCCTTTTTCTTCAAAATCACGGTAGTAGTTGTAACTTGCCGCAGCAGGTGACATTATGCAGGACTTACCTTTCTGTGTGTTTGCAATGCAGAAATCAACAGCATCAGGCAGGTCTTTTGCCTTGTAAACACAAATGTCTGTGCCGATTTTTGCAATGTTGTCTGCAATGTTGTGACCTGTTTCGGGAAGACATGCAAGATTGTCAATATTGAGCACGGAGAGAGCTTTTTCAAATTCGGTGTAGTCGAGACCTCTGTCAAGACCACCTATGATAAGTGTGCCCACATTGCCGATTGCTTCAACCGCACAAAGCACAGCTTCGGGAATTGTTGCAATTGCATCGTTATAGTATTCAACTCCGCCGAAAGTGCCGAAGTACTCCATTCTGTTGGGAATGCCTTCAAATTTTTCAATGGCTCTGCGGATTGATTCTTCATCTGCACCTATTGCTTTTGCTGCGGCAGCTGCAAAACCTATATCCATTGCATTGTGTCTGCCACGGAGATTGTTGTTAAGACCGATGAGCGTTGAAACAAAAGCATCAGGCTCTGCGTAAACTTTGATTTTGTTTGATTTTATATCATCTTCATCAATATATTTTTTAAGACCCTGAGTGCCGTTGAAAACGAAGAAGTTTTCTTCATTCTGATTTCTCACAATGTTGAGTTTTGCGTTTACATAGCCTTTGAATCCCTCTTCATAATGGTCAAGGTGCTCTTCGTAGACATTTGTCATAACTGATACATCGGGAGAACCTTTTGTGAACTCAAGCTGATGTGAAGACATTTCG
>JAZUCO010000073.1:0-4860 GCA_045639185.1 Acutalibacteraceae bacterium | reverse complement strand
TTCAGCATCCTATGCTTGCAACAATCGAAGACGGCTGGCTTCCCGCTTTCCTCGGCAAGAAAAACAAAAAGGGTTATCCCTGGGTAATGATGCTTGTGCTTTACATAATTGCAATTGTTCCCGTGTTTGTTGATATGGGTCTCGATGACCTTATTTCTCTTATGATGATCCCGACAATGATTCTCAATCTCATCAACAACTGCCTTATGTTCAAACTTCTTAAAAAGTACCCTGCAGCGTGGAAAAACAGCTTTTTCCATATGCCGAAAGCAGCATTTATTGTTACAATCATTCTTGCAATAATTGCAGATCTGCTCATAAGCGTTTCACTCTTCACAACACTTGAAGCAGGCGATCAGTATTTCCTTATAGGTATGGTTGTATTCCTCTTCGGATTCAGCTTCTACAGAATCAAAGCAGGCAAAATCAATCTCAAAGATCTTGAAAATGCAAAGGAACAGGCTGAAAAAGCAGTGCAAGAAAGTCTTGCAGTAAACTGATAAAAACAAAGGAGCTGTATTTTTGTACAGCTCCTTTATAATTACACATAAGACAAAAAAAATATGCCGTTTTTTTACGGCACCGAACAAATTAATAATACCACAAAAACAAGGTAAAGTCAATATTTTTCGAGAGCATTATATACAAAATCTCCGTCTTGAATAAATATTTTTAGTTAACTTTGTACAAATTTACATCTTGAAATACTGTTTTTTGTGTGTTATTATATAGACACAGAGAGGTGATACCAATGTACAGGTAAAACCCGGGATTCATAAATACAAAATATGAATCAGATGCCTGAAAATGATAATTTCAAAGAAAAGTTCATCTTACTTAAAGACAAAAAAATTCAGTCACAATGAAAGGATCGGAAAACAAAAGGCATCAGTAAAAAAACTGCAGAAATGAGAGGTAAACAAAAAGATGTTAGATATCAAGAGTGAACAGAAATAACCCTCGGCCGAAGCACCATGGTTGGAACGGTCGGGGGTTATTTCTTTTTGCACTTGACTCTTTACATATCTGTTTATATAATTATCTTAAAGGCGGTGACAGAATGGTAAAAGTAAGCATTATAAAAGGCAACAAAATATCTGTACTGAGTGCAGAAAAAGGTCAGAAGCTGTCTGACATACTTATGAGCAATTCTGCTGACTTTCAGCACCCTTGCGCAGGTAAAGGAATCTGCAGAAAATGCACCGTTTCCGTAAACGGAGAAGATGTACTCTCTTGCCGTTATATCATTGAATCAGACATCACCGTCATACTGCCGGAAGCCAACATTTCTGTAACGGAAACAGCCGTAAAATCAGACTTAAACGGCAAAATCAATATAGCTGTTGACATCGGCACAACAACACTCGAAGCCGTACTGACAGACGAAAACGGAAATGTTTCAGACAGCGTAAAAATACTCAATCCTCAGAAAATTTTCGGTGCGGATGTTATCTCAAGAACGGATTACTGCAGAAAAAACGGAACTTCAGAATTACAATCAGTTCTTGTAAACGCAATCAATTCATTATGCGGAAAGCTCCTTGAAAAATATGAAAAAACATCTGCAGATACAATGTATATCGCAGGCAACACAACAATGCTTCACACATTTTTCGGTGAAGATTGTTCAGGGATAGGCTTGAGTCCGTACACACCCGTTTTTCTTGAAGGAAGACAGCAGAAAGCCTCTGAATCAGGAATTACAGTTGCCGAAAACATCGTTTCTCTGCCCAACATTTCAGCATTCATCGGCGCTGATATTGTTTCGGGTCTCAACATAACAGAAAAGCCCTCAGACAACAGATACAGCATCTTTATAGACCTTGGCACAAACGCAGAAATTGTGCTGTTTTCCGAAAACAAGACAATCTGCACAACTGCTGCTGCAGGTCCTTGTTTTGAAGGCGCAAATATATCCTGCGGTATGTCTGCACTCCAAGGTGCGATATACAGATTTTCATTCCTTAAAGGCGCAGAAACAATCGGCAATGAAAAAGCAGCAGGTATTTGTGCAACGGGTCTTATTGACGTTATTGCAGAGCTTCTCAAAAACGGATACATCGACGAAACAGGTTGTCTTTCAGATGAAAAATTCCGCATATGCGATAATGTTTTTATTACACAGGAAGATATAAGAAAATATCAGCTTGCAAAATCAGCAGTTTATTCTGCCGTGTGTTCACTTCTAAAATTCAGCAATATCACATTCAGAGAAATCGACAAAGCTTATATCAGCGGAGGTTTTTCAGAAAAGCTGAATCTCTCCAATGCAATACTCACGGGACTTCTCCCCGTTGAATTGCAAAGCAGATATAAACTCCTCGGAAACAGTGCTCTTTCGGGAATACTGAAATATATCAGGAAGAGAAATGACCTTTCACGCTTTATTGAAAATGCTGTATGCATTGACCTTGCATCTGACAGCTATTTTGCAGCCTCTTTCATAAAAAATATGACTTTTCCCGAATTATAAATGAGAATGTTAACAATGAGTGAATTTTTCAACATTTGTTTTCAATTTGGTTATTGATTATTTTTCGTTTTATGGTATTATATATAGGTAATAATTTGTATTTTATTGAAAGGACCATTTATTATGGCAAAATATCTTATAGTCAATGCTGACGACTACGGTATGTGTACCGCAGCAAATGAAGCTGTTCAGGAACTTTTCCTTGGCGGCTGGCTCAAATCTTCAACAGTTATGCTTCCCTGCCCTGCAGCAAAAGAAGCAGTTCAGTTCTCTATTGATCATCCCGAATATCCCATCGGTGTTCACGTAACACTTACAAGCGAATGGGCAAAATATCGTTGGAAACCTCTCACAGACGGCAAATCACTTGTTGACGAAGAAGGCTTCATGTGGCACGAAAGTGACATGGTTGAAAAGAACGCTAAGTATGAAGAAATCGAAGCTGAAGTCCGTGCTCAGATCGATTATGCTCATTCACTCGGAATGAAACCCTCTCACATCGATAATCATATGGGTTCACTTTACGGTCATTACACAGGCAGACTCAGCCTCGGCAAGCTTGCTCTTCGTATCTGCGGTGATTACGGCTATGCTTACCGTATCTTCACAAAGCATGACAAGAGAATCTGTCCTGCAGGTACTCCCTATGCAGTTTACGCAGCAATGACTCTTCTTACAAACCTCTGGGGTAACAAGTACAACGTAATTATGCCCGACTATCTTCTCTTCCCCGATTGGAACAACGATATGCGTGCAAGCTACGAAACATACAGAGATACAATTCTCAAGATCTGGGCAGATATCCCCGACGGTGTAACAGAAACTTTCATTCATCCCTCTGTTGAGAATGATGAACTCAAGACAATCACAGGTCTCTGGCGTGACAGAGTATGGGAATATCAGCTTATGAAAGATCCCTATACTCACGAATTTCTCAAAAAGCACGGCGTAGAGCTTATCAGCTACCGTGAACTTATTGAAATGAAGAGAAAAAGAGTTAAAAAAGCTTCATATTAATCAGACTTAAAAGCACATCTCCGGATGTGCTTTTTGTTACTTTTTAACAAACTTTTTTTATTAATTTTATAACAAAAAATATTTTATTTTTAATATAGTTTTATTGACTTAAAGAAACAATTTTGTTATTATATAATAGTATTATATTATAAACAAAAGGAGGAATTTTCTTGACTGATGCAAGAACATTAGCGTATATTAATCTTTACGCAGTTCTGGGTACACTTGAAAATTTGTGCGCTCTGGACGAAGACGCAAGAGCTCTTCTGACAAACAAAAAGCCTATCACAATAGGTATTGAAGTAAAAGGAGGCCCTGCTGCCACCATTACCTTCAAAAACGGAAGATGCAGAATGGAAGACGGTATCGGCCCCTGCGATATCAAGCTCCCCTTCTCATCATGTGAAAAATTCAACGGAATGATCGACGGTACCGTTACTCCCATCCCCTCAAAGGGATTCCAGCATATCGGTTTCCTTCTTAAAGAATTTGTTCCCCTTACAGACCTTCTCTCAAAGTATATGAGACCCGATCCCGAAGACCTCAAGGATGAAAAGTTCTTTGAAATCAGCACATCACTTATGTTCTACACAATCGCAGTTGCAATTGCTCAGATCGGTAACAACGATGAAATCGGCAAGTTCTCTGCAGATCATATGGTTGACGGTGAAATCCTTATGGCAATCAAGAATGGTCCCCAGGCAACTATCAGAGTAAACAACCACAGACTTATCACTATCAAAAAGGGTACAGATACCCCCAGAGCACTTATGGAGTTTGATAACATCAAGCTTGCTCGTGATCTCTTCGACGGCAAAGTCAACTCAGTTGCTTGTGTCGGTGAAGGCAAGATCAGAATGGGCGGTATGATCTCAATGGTTGACAATATGAACAGAATTCTCGACCTCGTAGGTCTTTATCTCGCTTAAGGAGGGTACATAAATGGCTTCAAAAAAATACGCAAATCATAAAAAGAGTCAGGAATGGTTCAAGAGAGCCGTAGACGTAATCCCCTCAGGTATTTACGGTCATCTCGGACCTGCAGAAGGTCTCTGGCTTCCTACAACATCATGGCCTTTCTTCTCAGAAAGAGCTGAAGGCTCATATATGTGGGACGTTGACGGTAACAGATATATCGACTATATGTGTGCTTACGGTCCCAACGTTCTCGGTTACAACGATCCCGACGTTAACGCAGCAGCTATGAAACAGGCTGAACTTGCAAACTGTACAACAACTCCCTCATACAAGATGGTTGAGTTCGCAGAACTTATGGTTGACACAGTTGCATCTGCTGACTGGGCATTCTTTGCAAAGAACGGTAACGATACAACTCAGGCTGCTATCATGTGTGCACGTTATCATACACA
>JAZUCO010000072.1:0-3467 GCA_045639185.1 Acutalibacteraceae bacterium | reverse complement strand
TTGCTGAACTTAAATATATTCTTGCGCGAAAAGAAGCGAAGATAAAGTCATTGGAAATGGAAAATGAACTGATGCGGGATTTTCTCTCGCTCACAGAAAGGAAGTGAGAACAAGCGTAAAATTTATGGTTATCTATCGTCATAAAGATAAATATTCAATAAGTGAAATGTGTAGATTCTTTGATGTATCAAGAAGTGGCTACTATGATTATGTAAAAAGAATGGATATACCTTCAAAGGATTTACCATTAGCAGAAAAGATAAAAGAATGTCAGGTAAAGCATGGCAAAACATACGGCTATCGAAGAGTACATATATGGCTTGAAAGACAAGGAATACACCATAATCCAAAGACGATATTACGAGTTATGCAGAAATACGATTTGTTGTCAGAGGTTAGAAGAAAGAAATATCGCAATTATGGAGATTATCTTCATCGTTATGACAATTTATTGAATAGAGATTTTAATGCCGATAGACCTAATCAAAAGTGGGTAACAGATATTTCATACATAAAAACGCAACAAGGAACATTGTACCTTTCTGTAATACGAGATTTGTATGATAACAGTATAGTAGCATACAAGACCGGTACAGAGCAGAACATAAATCTTGTATTGAGTACAATTAGAGCAGCTAAGAAAAAAGAAAAAGTCACTGCAGAGTTGCAGCTCCACAGTGACCAAGGGTTTCAATATACATCGCAAGCATATTTTAACCTAACACAATCTTACGGCATAACGCCATCAATGTCAAGACGTGGAAATCCGTATGATAATGCTATGGCTGAAAATTTCTTTTCAATATTGAAAACAGAATGTATCTATCGGACAAAGTTGCGAACCTATGAGGAGGCTCGCCTCCTCATAGGTCAATACATCCATTTTTACAACAACGAAAGAATTCAATTAAAAACAAAACTGACTCCGTTAGAAAAACGAAATCAGTTTGTTGCTTAAAATTTAATATTTAACACCATAGGGGGTGTTTTTTGTACTGTCCGCACAATTTGGGGCAGTTCACTTCTCTCAAATAGTCGGTGGAGCTGTTCTTTAATCATCAAATTCAAAAGAACCTGAAATAAATGTTACCCGGTCAGTATCAACGGTAAGTAAACCGCCGTCTGATACTGCCGTTTTCTTTTTGTCTTCGTCAAGCCAGACTGTGCAAGGAGCTTTGATAACCGATGTTATAAAGGGGATGTGACCTGCCATAATTGCAAGCTCACCCTCAACACCACGAACATCAAATTTAAAAACCTCACCGTCAAACTTGTTGCCGTCGGGAGATGATACGGTCAAGTGGAATGTGCTCACTTCTGCACCTTCTTTGCCTTTTCAATAGCTTCCTCAATTGTGCCTACAAAAAGGAATGCAGATTCAGGTAAATCATCATGCTTTCCTTCAATAATTTCTTTGAAGCCACGAACGGTTTCACTAATGGGAACATATTTACCTGTGATACCTGTGAATTTTTCAGAAACATCAAAGGGCTGGGAAAGGAATCGTTGAATTTTTCTTGCTCTCTGAACAAGAAGCTTATCTTCGTCAGAAAGCTCATCCATACCCATAATTGCGATGATATCCTGCAGTTCTTTATATCTCTGCAGTATTTTCTGAACGTCTCTTGCCACCTCGTAATGCTCGATACCTACAACATCGGGAGAAAGAATTCTCGAGGTCGAGTCAAGGGGATCGACCGCAGGATAAATACCGAGAGATGCAATAGTTCTTGAAAGAACGGTAGTTGCATCAAGATGCGCAAAGGTCGTTGCAGGCGCAGGGTCCGTAAGGTCATCCGCAGGAACGTAAACTGCCTGAACCGAAGTTATAGAGCCCTTCTTTGTAGAAGTAATTCTCTCCTGAAGCGCACCCATTTCCGTTGCAAGTGTTGGCTGATAACCAACGGCGGAGGGCATTCTGGCTAAAAGAGCAGAAACCTCTGAACCTGCCTGAGTAAAACGGAAAATGTTATCAATGAAAAGAAGAACATCCTGACCCTCTTTGTCACGGAAATATTCTGCCATTGTAAGACCTGAAAGAGCAACTCTCATACGTGCTCCCGGTGGCTCGTTCATCTGTCCGTAAACGAGAGCGGTGTTATTGATAACTCCGGATTCTTTCATTTCACAGTATAAGTCGTTACCTTCACGGGTACGCTCACCAACGCCTGAGAAAACAGAAATACCACCATGCTCTCTTGCCATATTGTTGATAAGCTCCATAATAAGAACAGTTTTACCAACACCTGCACCACCGAAAAGACCTATTTTACCACCCTTTGAATAGGGGCAGACAAGGTCAATAACCTTGATACCTGTTTCAAAAATCTCTGCGCTTGTGGCAAGCTCGTCATAAGCAGGGGCAGAACGATGAATGCTCCATTTTTCTGCAGTTTCAGGGTTGGGAATATTGTCAACCGCGTCACCTAAAACATTGAAAATTCGTCCTAAGGTTTCGCGACCAACGGGAACGGAAATGGGAGCACCCGTATCAGTAACGGGAGTACCTCTCTGAAGACCATCGGTAGAAGCCATAGCAATGCACCTTGCGGTGTTGTCACCGATGTGCTGGGCAACCTCAACAGTCAGTTTCCTTTCCCCAACGGGTATAGTAAGTGCGTTAAGGATTTCAGGAAG
The DNA here is from genome assembly GCA_045639185.1 of Acutalibacteraceae bacterium. Classification (GTDB taxonomy): domain Bacteria; phylum Bacillota; class Clostridia; order Oscillospirales; family Acutalibacteraceae; genus UBA1081. The sequence goes on along the minus strand of JAZUCO010000072.1, from coordinate 830 downwards.
CTCACCCTCATTGAATCTTACGTCAACAACGGGACCCATAACCTGAACAACCTTACCCACAGTTAATTTGTCCATGTTTTTCACCTCATTATATGGTGTCAGTTACCGCTACCGGCAACAATTTCTGTAATTTCTTGGGTAATTGCGCCTTGTCGAGCGCGGTTATATTGAAGACCTAAATCGTCTATCATCTGTTTTGCGTTTTTACCTGCAGAATCCATTGCAATTCGTCTTGAAGCAACCTCGCAAGCAAAGCTTTCTCTAAGGCAAGCAATTAAAATGCCTGCCACATATTCGCGAACCGTAAGATTGAGAACTGTAAGGTGGTCGGGTTCGAAAATTGTGCTTACAGTTGAGTCTTTTTCACTTTTTTGGAAGGGTAGAAGCCATTTGATTTGAGCATCCCAGGACATAACTGAGTTGTATCTTGTGAAGATAACTCCCAATCTGTCAAATTTTTCTTGGCTGAAATCCTTGCAAAGCTCATCTGCAAGAACAGCTGCATCGCTGAAAGAAAAATGCTCGGAAGAATTTATTTCCGCATCAAATCTCCCACAAGCTCTTTTGCCGATGGGAATGAATTCTGCATCGGGAAAGGTGTTGCAAAGTCTGAAAACATTTGCATTGTACCCACCTGCAAGACCTCTGTCACCTGCAATAACAATTATTTTTGTTCTCGGGTTTTCAGTTTGTCGCATATAAGGGCTTTTCAAGCATTCCTTTTCGCTTGTAAGAAGAGAAATTGATTTTTCCAAAGAAGCGGTGTATTCTCTCGCTTTTTGCATTGCCTCATTTGCACGACGGATTTTTGAAGATGCCACAAGCTCCAT
>JAZUCO010000071.1:0-24520 GCA_045639185.1 Acutalibacteraceae bacterium | reverse complement strand
TTCTTATTTTCGGTTCAGATACAAAATCTTTCACATCTGTTGTAAATGTTGAACCTATTTCGCTTGCCGGTGGTGAGCTTGTTATTTCCGGTGAAACAATTGTTACTATTATAGTTTCTGTTATCATAATGGTCGCACTTGTTATATTTGTTAATAAAACAAAGCCCGGCAAAGCAATGCTTGCAGTTTCTGAAGATAAGGGTGCAGCTCAGCTCATGGGTATCAATGTAAACGGAACTATTGCTCTTACTTTTGCAATAGGTTCTGCTCTTGCAGCTATTGCAGGTGCACTTCTTTGTTCTACTTATCCTGCACTTAGTCCTTACACCGGAGCAATGCCTGGTATCAAAGCTTTCGTAGCTGCTGTTTTCGGCGGTATCGGTTCAATTCCCGGTGCTATGATAGGTGGTATCCTTATCGGTATAATTGAAATTCTCGGCAAAGCTTATATTTCAACTCAGCTTGCTGACGCTATTGTTTTTGGCGTTCTTATTCTTATTCTCATGTTCAAGCCTACAGGTATCCTCGGCAAGAAGATGACAGAAAAAGTATAATTTTGTGAAGGGAGTATATAAAAAATGTTAAAGAAATTAAAATTCAACAAACCCGACACAAAAAACAGTCTGATAACTTATGCGTTACTCGCTGTTACATTTGTAATCGTTACAATTCTTTTCAATGCAGGCAAATTGTCTTATATGATCAAAGACTTGCTTGTACCTCTTTGTGTTTATGCAATCCTTGCAGTATCTCTTAATCTTACTGTAGGTATTCTTGGTGAGCTCAGCCTCGGCCAGGCAGGATTTATGTGTATCGGTGCTTATTCAGGTGCACTTTTCTCAATCCTTCTTCAGGATGCAATTCCTCAGGTATTTATCAGATTCCCCCTTGCAATGCTTATCGGTGGTATATTTGCTGCTGTTTTCGGTATATTAATCGGTGTTCCTGTTCTCAGGCTCCGTGGTGACTATCTTGCTATTGTTACTCTTGCATTCGGTGAAATTATTAAGAATATCTGTGCATCAATCTACCTTGGTCTTGATGCAGAAGGTTTCCACATTTCTCTTAAATCTTCCAGTGACCTTAATATGGCTGCAGACGGCAAGCTTCTTATAAGCGGTGCTCTTGGTCTTAACGGTACACCCAAAAGCTCTAATTTTACAATAGCTTTTGTTGTGCTTGTTATCACAACAATCATTGCTTACAACTTTGTTAACTCAAGAACAGGTCGTGCAGTTATGTCAATCCGTGATAACAGAATTGCAGCAGAATCAGTAGGTATAAATGTTACAAAGTATAAGCTGATAACTTTTGCTCTTACTGCATTTTTCGCAGGTGTTGCAGGTTCACTCTATTCACATAATTTCTCAACACTCCAGGCTTCAAAGTTTGACTATAATCTTTCAATTCTCGTTCTGGTTTTTGTTGTTCTCGGTGGTATCGGTTCAATCAGAGGCAGTATTATTGCATCAGTTCTTCTTACATTGATTCCTGAATTGCTCCGTAGCTCAATCGGTAAGTACAGAATGCTTATTTACGCAATCATTCTTATTGTAATGATGATTGTCAATAACGGTGATTACTTTATCAAGCTCAAAGAACAGGTTTCTTTTAAGTTTTCTTCAAAAATAAAGAAAAATAAAAAGGAGGTAGTGTGAGATGGCATTACTCGAAGTTAAAAATCTCGGCATTACCTTTGGTGGTCTTAAAGCTGTTGATAATTTCAACCTTACTCTTGAAAAGGGTGCACTTTACGGTCTTATCGGTCCCAACGGTGCAGGTAAAACAACTGTATTTAACCTTCTTACAGGTGTTTATAAACCCACAAGCGGCACTTTCTTCCTTGACGGTAAAGAACTCAAGGGTAAAAAGCCTGCTGATATAAATAAAGCAGGTATTGCACGTACATTCCAGAACATCCGTCTTTTCAAAGAACTTTCTGTTCTTGATAATGTTAAAGTCGGTCTTCATAACGGAATGAAATATTCAACTGTTTCAGGTATTTTCAGACTTCCTTCATTCTTCAAGACAGAAAAGATGATGAATGAGAAAGCTCTTGAACTTCTTAAGGTTTTTGATCTTGATGTTCACGCAGACACACTTGCATCAAATCTTCCTTACGGTAAGCAGAGAAAGCTTGAAATCGCAAGAGCTATTGCTACAAATCCCAAGCTTCTTCTTCTTGACGAACCTGCAGCAGGTATGAACCCCAATGAAACAAATGAACTTATGGATACTATCAGATTTGTTAGAGATCATTTTGATCTTACAATTCTTGTTATTGAACACGATATGAGTCTTGTTTCAGGTATCTGTGAAGAGATTACAGTTCTCAATTTCGGTACAGAGCTTGCAAAGGGTAAAACTGAAGAAGTTCTTAAGAACCCCGAAGTTGTTAAGGCTTATCTCGGTCAGTAAGGAGGCAGATAATTATGGCTATGCTTGAAGTTCGTGATCTGAATGTGTTTTTTGGTGTCATTCAGGCGATAAAGAATGTATCATTTGATGTTAATCAGGGTGAAGTTGTTGCTCTTATCGGTGCAAACGGTGCAGGTAAGACAACTACACTCCATACAGTAACAGGTCTTCTTCCTGCTGCAAGCGGTACCATCACTCTTGACGGTAAAGACCTCGGCAAAGTTCCTGCTCATAAGATTGTTTCAATGGGGATGGCTCACGTTCCCGAAGGAAGACGTGTTTTTGCACAGCTTTCAGTTTATGACAATCTTAAGCTCGGTGCTTTCACAAGAAAAGACAAGAAAGAGATTGAAGAATCTCTTGAAATGGTTTTTGAATCTTTCCCCAGACTTCAGGAAAGACGCAATCAGGTTGCAGGTACTCTTTCAGGCGGTGAACAGCAGATGCTTGCAATGGGCAGAGCGCTTATGAGTAAGCCCAGAATCATCCTTATGGATGAACCTTCAATGGGTCTTTCACCCTTGTATGTAACTGAAATTTTTGAAATTATCAAAAAAATCAAGAGTGAAGGCACAACTGTTCTTCTCGTTGAACAGAATGCGAATATGGCTCTTCAGGTTGCTGACAGAGCTTATGTTCTTGAAACAGGTAAGATTATTATGGATGGTAAGGCAAGTGACCTTATGAACGACGAAAGAGTCCGTAAAGCTTATCTCGGTGCATAAATAAAATTTACTCCGGAAAATTTTCGGTAGTTTTTTTGAACCTTTTTGTTTTTGTTAACGTCTTTATAATTGAAATCGGTTTCATATTTAATTAAAGGGGGTGGGATAATGAAAGAATTTGAAAGTCTGATAGTAGCAAATATGAAATCATTGGAGCGATTAGTGAATTACAAAATCAGCAACAGACAGGATGCTCAGGATATTATTCAGGAAGTGTGTTTAACCGCATCAATGAAATTTGATTCAATTAAAGATAAAACCCTGTTTAAGCCGTGGCTGATCCGCATTGCAATCAATAAATGTAATGATTATTTCAGACAAAAATCAAAAATGATTAGTGTTTCTTATGAAGCGTTATCGGATACAGATTTAACTTCAATATCAGATACTTCTTTACAAAGTGCTGTTTTTGAAGCATTAGATCTCCTTGATTATTCTGAAAGGCAAATACTGTATTTGTATTATTTTCAGGACCTGTCTCAGAAAGAAATCGCAAAGATTCTGCAACTTCCACTCGGTACAGTCAAGAGCAGAATGTACTATGCAAAACAAAAATTCAAAGCATATTATCCTTATCAACCTGAACGAAAGGACGATGTAATTGTGAAAAAATTACCTGAATTTTTACCTGAATATAAAATTGAAAAATCCGAAAAACCACCTTTTGAAGTAAAATGTGAAGAACTTACAGGCTGGGTAACTGTTCCAAGACTTGGTGAATGTACAACATTTGGATTATATTATTCGCCTTCAGGCAAAATGCAAGGCTGGATAGAAGCAAATGTTATCGGTGAAGCAGAGATTTACGGTATAAGAGGTGTCGAAATAGTTGCAATAGAGCATGAAATGGAGAATTATTACAGAACTGAAATTATAAAAGAATATGAAAGGCGTTTTATTGCACAGTTGACTGATACACACTCACGTTTTCTTGCAGAAACTCATATTGAAGATGGTGTCAGAATGGTGCACACCTTTATTGATGATGATGAGTTTACTGAAAATTGGGGGTATGGCGAAGACAACTGTGGCACTCCTATACAAATTAAACATCAAAATCTTATAGCCAGACAAGGAAATAGGGTTACAGGTATTGTTAAGCCTGAAGTAGTGGATATCGTGGGAAGATACAATGTGATAATAAACGGAAAAATATATGATACTGTATGTGTAATGGATCTGAATTGCTTTAATGATCCTGTTGTGTCTGAACAATATATTGACAAAAACGGAAGAACTGTTCTGTGGCGTAGATTTAATCGCAATAATTGGGCTTTTGACAGATATAAAAAGACATGGTCAGAAATGCTTCCGGATAATGAACAACTGATCGTGAACGGTGAAATTTATGTTCACTGGTATGACTGTATAACTGATTATATTCTTTAAAAAACAGCTTCTGCATGTTTTGCAGAAGCTGTTTTTAATAAAATTAAAGTTTTGTTAGCGGTGCAACTTTTGCCATAAGCTTTTTTGTGCCTACTGAGTCAAAAGCTATTTCAAGCAGCATATCATTACCCATTTTTGTTGCGGAAATAATCATTCCGTCACCGAATTTCTTGTGGTTTACTCTTTCACCGATTTTGTATCCGGGTGATGAAACTGGTTTTTGTGAAACCGAAGCGAATGATGATGAGTATGTCTGCTTTGGCGCATATGTTTTTTCTGTCTGCTGCTGTGTAATTGTCTGCGGTTTCTTGACTAATGTCAATTCTTCAGGAATTTCTGCTATAAAGCAAGAAGGCGGATTGTAAGAAGTCTGACCGTATATCATTCTTGTTTTAGCATTTGTCATTATAAGCTTTTCTTTAGCTCTTGTAATACCTACATACGCAAGTCTGCGCTCTTCTTCCATATCAACCTGGGACATCATTGACTGCATACCGGGGAAGATACCGTTTTCCATACCCGGAATATACACAACGGGGAATTCAAGGCCTTTTGCTGAATGCAGAGTCATAAGTACAACTGAATCGCTGTCTGTATTGTAATTATCAATATCAGACATCAATGCAACATCTTCAAGGAATGAATCAAGTGTCGGCTCATCAGGATTCTCCTGAATATAACGCTGAATATTGGCTCCAAGTTCGTTTACGTTGGCATTTCTGTCATCAAATGTGTCAGGATCTTTTGCAAGATGGTCAATATAATTGATTTTGCTCAGAAGTGCATTGAAAAGTTCTGTAGGCTCTGCAGAATCCTTCATGCTGTGAAGAGAATCAATCATCATTGTGAATTCACTCAGCTTTCCTGCGGCTCTTGAGAGGACAGGATAGTCATTTGCGTGGCTGATTACTTCATAAAGACTTATTCCGAGTGCATCTGCAATTTTTGCAGCATTATTTATTGTGCTGTCACCGATACCGCGTTTGGGTTCATTGATGATTCGTCTTAGTCTGACTGTGTCATTTGGATTGCAGATAACAGAAAGATAAGCAACAATATCTTTTACTTCTTTTCTTTCATAGAAGCGGTGTCCGCCAATAATTCGGTAGGGAATACCTGAGCGGACAAGCGCTCTTTCTATTGTTGCTGACTGTGCATTCATTCTGTAAAGCACTGCGTGGTCACTCCAGGCTCTGCCTTTTGCTGATGAATCCATTATTGCTGAAGCTATATACATTCCTTCACCAATGTCATCCATAAGTGTGTTTATGAATATTTTTTCACCGGTTCCGTTATCTGTCCAGAGAGTTTTTCCTTTTCTTTCTGAGTTGTTTGAGATAACAGCATTTGCAGCATCAAGAATTGTCTGTGTTGAGCGGTAATTCTGTTCAAGTCTTATTGTTTTTGCATTGTCATACTGGAATTCAAATTTCAGAATGTTTTCAATTGTTGCACCTCTGAATCTGTAAATACTCTGGTCATCATCACCTACAACACAGATGTTTTTGTAACCGCCTGCAAGAAGTGAAGTGAGTTTGTACTGTGCATGGTTTGTATCCTGATACTCGTCAACCATAACGTATCTGAATTTGCTCTGGTAATATTCTCTTACTTCTTTATGTTCTGTGAGAAGTTTTACCGTATTTACAATAATATCATCAAAATCCATTGCATCAGCATTTTTTAGAAGCTCCTGATATTTCGCATAAGCTTTGCCGATAACTGCTTTTCTCGGGTCTGCCTGATATTCAGCAATATATTCTGCGGGAGTGATGAGAGAATCTTTTGCTCTGCTGATTTCTCGCATAATGAGTTTTGAATCGATGTATTTGTCATCAAAATTCAAAAGTCTTTGACATTCCTTGATAACTCTCTTTGAATCATCAGTATCATAAATTGTAAAGTGTGAAGAGTAACCGAGTCTTTCACCGTCACGGCGGAGAATTCTTACACAGCAAGAATGGAAAGTGCTTGCCCAGATGTTGTTGCCGTTTTCTTCACCAAGCATTTTTACAAGACGCTCTTTAAGCTCTTTTGCTGCTTTGTTGGTAAATGTGATAGCAAGAATTTCCCAGGGTTTAGGCGTATTGTAGCCCATAATTTTGTGAGCTTCATCGCGAAGACTTTCATTGCCGTTATAATATTCATTCATAATTGCAAAATCTTCATCATTCAGCGGAAATCTGAAGTTGTCGTTGCCGTAAGCTTCGCCGTATGCGATGAGATAAGCAATTCTGTTAACAAGAACGGTTGTTTTTCCGCTTCCTGCACCTGCAAGAATAAGAAGCGGACCTTTTGTTGTGGTAACTGCTTCAAACTGCTTGTCATTCATTCGTCCGAATTCTTTTTTTATTATATTATCTCTTAAAATCTTTGCATTTAATGTATTCATAATATATCCTTTTTATAAGAAAGTAATTTGTAGTACGGACATAATAAAAACACCGAAAAACTTTATAACTGCTGTGAGAAAACAGCCTTTCGGTGTTGTTATTCTTTCGTATTTGAGCTTTATTGTTGGTTAATCAGCCTTCTAAAAGATCAGCCTGAATTTTGCCGTTTGCAGTTTCAAAGGGGATTTTCAGAGAACCTTTGAAGCCTGTAAGCTCCTTGCAGATTTCTTCATTTTCAGAGAGAATATCTGTAAGAATAGCATTGAGCTTGTCTGAGAAAGTCTGAATACCTGAAGATATATCAAGCACTCTTGAAAGGGTTTTTGCAGTTGCAGCATCTGCATCATCAGCCATTTTATCAATTTTATCACATGTTTCTGAGATAAGAAGGTCTGCATAACGACGTACATCAATCATTGCTGTACCGACTTTTGCTTCTGCTGAGCGGTCTGCAAGAATTTCGTTCTGAAGTCTTTCTTCATATTCGTTTCTGATGGTTTCTTCTTTCGCTTTATAACTTTCTTCAAGAGAAGCAATTTCAGATTCATGTTCTTTTTTTATGTTTTCTATGAAATTTTCAGACTGAGCAAGTCTGTTTCTCAGCTCGGCATTCTGTTTTTCATAATTATCAATAGTGAGTCTGTAATTTTCTGCATCTGTCATAAGTTTGCTGATGTAGGCAATGACATCCTCTCTGTTAAAACCGCCGAAAGTTGCTTTTCTGAATATGTAATCTGAAGGCATATAAATGCTCCTTTTGTGTGATAATTTTATTTATTATATCATTATTTATACTATTGTGCAAGTGAAAAAATAAACATTGATAAAATAATGATATGTTGTTGATTTTTGAGTTATTATATAGTATAATTTTTTAAGATACGGAGGTAATATTATGGGTAAATCAGTTAAAACTTTGTTAAAAGTCGCAACAGGTGTTACTGCAACCTGTCTTGCGGTTGGTAATGTAGCATACGAGGTTATTCTTAACAGAAAATTCACCTCTTCAAATAATGATTGCCGCGTTATCCAGCCGGACGAACTTAAGTATTACGGCAAGCCTGAAGATCAGGTTGATGCTGATGCATGGTTTGTTGCAATGAATCCCGACGATACATACCTTGTAGGCTCAACCGGTAAGAGAATGCACGCAAACATTTTTATGCAGGATGAATATACCGATAAATGGGCAATTGTCATTCACGGTTATACAAGCAATCCCAGAGGTATGGCACCTCAGGGCTCATTCTTCTATAAGAGCGGATTCAATGTGCTCATGCCTTCTCTTATAAGCTTCGGTGAAGATAAGCAGAAATACTGCACAATGGGCTATCACGACCGTTATTATATAAAAGATTGGATCAACTACATTCTTTCAATCGACAAAGATGCAAAGATTGTTCTTCTTGGTGTTTCAATGGGTAGTGCTACCACAATGCTTGTTACCGGTGAAAAAGATCTTCCTGCAAATGTTAAATGCGCAATTGCTGATTGCGGTTATACTTCCTGTTGGGATGAATTTTCTCTTCAGTGCAAAGAAATGTATAAGGTTCCTTCATTCCCCGTAATGAATTTTGTAAACATAGTCTCAAAGCTCAGAGGTAACTTTGATTTCAAAAAATGTTCACCTTTGCAGGCTGTTTCAAAATCAGTTACTCCTACATTGTTTATTCACGGTGAACTTGATACATTTGTGCCTTATTGGATGATGGGTAAGCTGTTTGATGCTTGTACTGCAGAAAAAGAGAAGCTCTCAGTTCCCGGTGCTTCACACGCTAATTCCTGCGACATTCACCCTGAAATTTATTTCCCCGCAATTGAAAAATTTATTTCAAAATATATGTAATAAAAAAATCCTCGGTATTTGCCGAGGATTTTTTTATTAATCAAATGCGGTACTGATGCTTTTTATTCTGAAATTTGTAATTTCTCTCTCAAGAGTGTGTCTTCTAAGGCTCAGAACAAGACCTACTGCAATATATATACAAAGGTTTGACGATCCGCCTGCACTCAGGAAGGGAAGTGTGATACCGATAACAGGGAGTAACTGCAGACACATTCCTATGTTTACTATAACCTGAGATGCGATCATTGATGCAACACCTGCACTCAGAAGCATAACCATATTGTCTTTTGAGTCAATGCCTATTTTTGTGATTTTAATGACAACCAAAATAAAAAGTATAAGAGTAAATATACAACCGACAAGCCCTAACTCTTCACCGATTACAGAGAAAATCATATCATTTTCATTTTCCGGAACAATCTGAGTGTATTTGCCGTTGAATAATCCCTGACCGAAAACACCACCGTTTTTGATAGCGTTAAGACCTTGCTGTTGCTGATAAATTATGTCAGGGTATTCTTCTGGTTTGAAAAGCGCATAGATTCTGCTTTTCTGAATTCCTGAAAATACATAATTCCAGATTAGCGGAGTTGCTGCAGCAACAAGAATTCCGCCTGCAATGAAATATTTCATTTTTACTTCTGCAGTAAAGAGCATTGCAATAAAAATAAGAATAAAAATCAATGCACTTCCCATATCACCCGTAACAAGAACTAGTAATGTGGGAATACCTGCGTGAATACATAACAAAATGATGTTTTTGAGTGAATCAAGATTATCTCTTATCGCATCAATATGTACGGCAAAGGTGATTATGAAACCGATTTTGAGCAATTCCGACGGCTGAAAATAAATACCTAGATTGCCGAGTTTAATCCAGGTTTTTACATCGGGTCGTGATTCGGGACCAACACCGATACCGGGAATAAAAAGAAGTAACATCAATAACAGACAGGCTCCTTCAATTATCGGCCATAGTCTAACTATAAAATTGTAATCAATTACGGAGATTATCAGTGATATTACCACACCTGCAGCAACAGCTATAAGCATAACTTTTGCATCTCGAGTGAAATTCTCTTCAGTTGTTCTGGTTGCACTTGAAACAAACAAAACACCGAGCGCAGAAATGATAATACATAAAAATAATAAAATTTTATCAGTTTCCTTGATAAAGCTCCTTATTTGTGCTATAATTCTTTTCATGGATTTTATCTTCCTGTTTATATGTTGTATATATTATAACTTTACAACGTTATTTTTGCAAGTATTATTTATTAAGGCTGATTATAAATGAAAAAATATTTTTCAAAAAGTGAAAAAGATACGCTGAAGATCGCTGCTGAATTTGCATCCTGCCTCAGAGGCGGTGATGTTGTTGCATTCCGTGGCGGTATGGGTATGGGGAAAACTGTTTTTGTCCGTGGCTGCTCCGAAATTCTCGGAATTGATTGTGAAGTCAGCAGTCCGACTTTTGCAATTGTCAATGACTATGGCGGTAAGATAAATATATATCATTTTGATATGTACAGAGTTGAAAGCTGGGATTCTCTTTACTCAACAGGTTTTTTTGATTATCTTAATGATAACAGCATACTCTTTGTTGAGTGGAGTGAAAATATTGACGGGGCTCTCCCTGAAAACACAATCTATGTTGAATTTTCACGTGGTGAGAATGATAACGAAAGAACTATAGAAATAAGTGATGGTGACGGCAGATGGTAATACTCGGTATAGACAGCTCAGCGACTTCAGCGTCAGCAGCAGTTGTGAAAGACGGCAAGATTTTGTCTGAAATGTTTCTTAATGTGGGACTTACACATTCTGTGACTCTTCTTTCAGCGATAAAAAACGTAGTTGAAACATCAGGTCATACAGTTAAAGAGATTGACGCTGTTGCTGTTACAAACGGTCCGGGGTCCTTCACAGGTGTGAGAATCGGTGTAGCAACAGCAAAAGGTATCGCAGAGCCTGATTCAAAGAAATGTATCCCCGTATCAACACTTGAAGCTATTGCATATCCTCTTGCAGATAGTGATTGCATTGCAGTTGCTGTAATGGATGCAAGATGTAATCAGGTATATTGTGCATTATTCAGTTGTGAAAATTCTGAAATAACAAGAATTACTCAGGATGATGCAATTTCTCTTGATGCGCTTTGTGATATGCTCTGTAAGTATAATGATAAAAAAATAATTCTTATCGGTGACGGTGCAGATATATCATATAAATACCTTAATGGTAAAGTTCAGAATCTTTTTGTTGCATCATCACGTATAAAGCATCAGAGTGCTTCCTCTGTTGCTCTCATAGCAGAAAAGAAGCTTGAAAATAATGATTCGGTTAAAGTTCCTTCAGAGCTTGTACCTTCATATCTCAGACTTTCTCAGGCTGAGAGAGAATTAAAAAAGAAAAAGGAGAATGACAAATGAAAATAGCTATCGGTTCAGACCATGCAGGTTTTCCTCTTAAGGAAGAAATCAGAAATTATCTTGAAGAAAAGGGAATAGAGTACGTTGATTGCGGTGTTTATGATGCTTCATCAGCAGATTATCCCATTCAGGCAAAAAACACTTGTGAAAAAATCGTATCAGGTGAATGTGTAAGAGGTATTCTTTGCTGCGGTACAGGTATCGGTATTTCAATGGCTGCAAATAAGGTTAAGGGTATCAGAGCAGCTTGTTGCTCTGATTACTTCAGCGCAAAATATACAAGACTTCATAATGATGCAAACGTTCTTTGTCTCGGCGCAAGAGTTATCGGTGCAGGTGCAGCACTCGAACTTGTTGATGTATTCCTTAATACAGAATGCGAAGGTGGCAGACATCAGAGAAGAGTAGATCTTATTACTGCACTTGAAAACGAATAATTAAAAATAAATAACAAAAAAGCCATATCTTAAAGATATGGCTTAATTTTGTTCATTTGTAATGAATTAAACGGCTCTTGTTACCTTGCCTGAACGAAGGCAACGGCTGCATACATGAATTCTCTTGGGTGTACCGTTTACAACAGCCTTAACTTTCATAACATTGGGCTTCCAGGTTCTGTTAGTTCTTCTGTGTGAGTGAGAAACCTTGATACCGAAAGCAACGTCTTTTCCGCAGATATCACATTTTGCCATGCGGAATGCACCTCCTTTTACGCGGATGAGTGTTGCTTAATAGCATAACACCTCATCTTGTAATTAAAACTTTATTTTACGCAGTATATAGTAACAGATTTATTTGTCAAATGCAAGACTTTTTATAAAAAAAATTCGAATTTTTATAATTTTTTTGAATTTTTTTTCATTAATATCTATTGCAAAATCTGAAAAGATGATATATAATTATATCGAACATTTGTACAATATCTTTTGAAAGGAAGATTATTATGGCAGACAGACAGAAAGCTCTTGAAACAGCTCTCTCTCAGATTGAGAAAAAATACGGTAAAGGCGCAGTTATGCGTCTTGGTGAAAGCACAGCAATGAATGTTGAAGCTATCCCCACAGGCTCACTTACTCTTGACGATGCAACAGGTATCGGCGGACTTCCCAAGGGAAGAATTGTTGAAATATACGGTCCCGAATCTTCAGGTAAAACAACACTTGCACTTCACGTAGTTGCAGAAGCTCAGAAAATGGGCGGTGAAGCAGCATTCGTTGACGCTGAGCACGCACTTGACCCTGTTTATGCAGCAGCTCTCGGTGTAGATGTTGATTCACTTCTCGTTGCACAGCCTGATAACGGCGAACAGGCTCTCGAAATTACAGAAGCTCTTGCACGTTCAGGTGCAATTGATATAATTATTGTTGACTCTGTTGCAGCTCTCGTTCCCAAGGCAGAAATTGAAGGCGATATGGGTGACTCTCACGTAGGTCTTCACGCAAGACTTATGTCTCAGGCTCTCCGTAAGCTCACAGGTGCAATTGCAAAGTCAAATACTCTTGTTATTTTCATTAACCAGCTTCGAGAAAAAGTCGGTGTTGTATACGGTAACCCTGAAGTTACAACAGGCGGCCGTGCACTTAAATTCTACTCAACAATCAGAATCGATGTAAGAAAGTCAGAGCAGATTAAAGGCTCAGGCACAGATATTCTCGGTTCAAGAACAAAATGCAAGGTTGTAAAGAATAAGGTTGCACCTCCTTTCAAAACTGCAGAATTTGATATTATGTACGGTACAGGTATTTCAAAGACAGGTGAAATGGTTGATATCGGTGTTGCATATAATGTTATTCAGAAGAGCGGTGCGTGGTTCTCATACGGTGATATCCGTCTTGGTCAGGGCAGAGAAAACGTTAAAGCTTATTTTGAGCAGAATCCTGAATTTGCGGCTGAGATTGAAGAGAAAATCCGCAACGCAATGAAAGGTGCTGAAGAAGAAAAAGCAGCAGCAAAGCCCGCTGCAAAGGCTCCTGCAGGTCCTCGTTCCGTTGCTGCAGCAAAAGCAAGACTTGACGTAACAGTTGACGACGATGACGATTAATATTGAACCTGCAAAAGGCGGTAAATTATCGCTTCTGTGTGACGGTGAATATGTGTTGACGGTTGATCCTGATACATGGTATTCTCTTGATTATACAAACGGTTGTGAAATTGATAATGAGGAGTTTGAAAAACTCAGATTCCTCATTCAATCCAGAAAAGCATATGCACAAGCTCTCAGATTTCTCACTCTGAGGGCTCATTCTGCTAAAGAACTGTTTACTAAGCTTTCAAAAAAGCATTTACCCGAGTGTTGTGAATATGCAGTAGATAAGTGCAGAGAGCTGGGCTTTATTGATGATGACGATTTTGCGCTAAGATATGCTGCAGAATTGTATGAGAGAAAGAATTACGGTCCATTAAGAATCAGAAACGAGCTTTTTGCTAAGGGGATTGACCGTGAAACTGCAGATAAGGCTCTTTCTCAGATTGATTTCGATTGCAATGATGCAATTATAAATATTATTGAAAAGAAATATTCTTCATGCCTTGGTGATGAAAAGGGGATGAAGAGAATGATTGCAGGACTGATGCGTGCAGGCTACCACTATGGCGAGATCAGAGCTGCATTGCGCGATTATGATATACCGGAGGAATGTTGATATGAGTATCAATGTCGGATTTATTTCATTGGGATGCCCTAAAAATCAGGTTGATGCAGAGCTAATGCTCGGAAAGATAGAAAAAGCAGGTCTTAACATCGTAGATGTTGCTTATGAGGCTGATGTTGTTGTTATTAATACCTGCGGCTTTATTGAAGATGCAAAAAAAGAGGCAATTGACAATATTTTTGAAATGGTTGAACTTAAAAATGAGGGAACAATTTCAAAGATTCTTGTAACCGGTTGTCTTGCAGAAAGATATAAAGAAGAAATATTTGCCGAAATTCCTGAGGTGGACGGTGTTTTGGGGCTCGGTGCAAATGCCGATATTGTTGAAGCTGTTAAAGCTGTTATGAATGGTGAAAAAGTCGGTTTATATCCCGAAAAGGAGAAAATGCCTCTTGGCGGTGACAGACTTCTTACCACACCTCAGCACTGGGCATATCTTAAAATTGCGGACGGTTGCTCAAACTGTTGCACATATTGTGCTATTCCTGCAATCAGAGGCGGTTTCCGATCAAGACCTATGGAAGAAGTACTTGCAGAGGCCGAAAAACTTGCTGCAGACGGTACAAAAGAAATTATTCTTATAGCTCAGGATACTACCCGTTACGGTCTTGATCTTTATGATGAACTTAAATTACCAGAACTTCTCAGAAAGCTCAATGAAATTGAAGGTCTTGAATGGATAAGAATGCTTTATTGTTATCCCGACAGAATTACTGATGAACTTATTGATACAATGGCTGAGTGTGAAAAAGTCCTCCATTATATTGATCTTCCATTACAACATGCAGATGCACGTGTACTCAAGGCTATGAATCGCACCGGTGACAGAGAAACTCTTGAGGCGCTTATCGATAAAATCAGAGAAAAGATGCCTGATGTTGTACTCAGAACAACATTTATCACCGGTTTTCCCGGTGAAGACGAAGAGGCATTTAATAATCTTGCTGAATTTGCAGATGATATTATGTTTGATAGGCTCGGTTGCTTTGCTTATTCTGCAGAAGAGGGAACGCCTGCTGCAGAATTTGATAATCAGGTTGATGACGAAGTCAAGAAGCACAGAGCCGATGTTATTATGGAACAGCAGTACGATGTTTTTCAGTTCAAACAGAAAAAACTTATCGGCACAACAATAAGATGTATTGTTGAAGGCTATGATTCTTATACAGATAGTTATTTCGGCAGAACATGGATGGATGCGCCCGAGATTGATTCTGTAGTATATTTCACCGGAAAAGGTGAATATAACGAAGGTGATATGGTTGATGTTGAGATTTTTGATATCAATGAGTATGACCTTATGGGAGAGATTGTTAAGTGACTATTAATATGAATTTGCCCAACAAACTGACAATATTCAGAATTGTTTTGGCGCCTGTATTTTTGTTTATGTTTTTTGCAGAATTTATTCCATATAACCATATCTTTGCATTGATTATTTTTGTTGTAGCTGTAATTACTGATTTCGCAGACGGAAAAATTGCAAGATTAAGAAACATTGTCACAAATTTCGGAAAAATTGCAGATCCGATTGCTGATAAAATACTTACAACAATCACATTGCTTTGCTTTTTACAGAAAAATCTTTGCAGCATATGGGTAATTCTGATTATTATTACAAGGGAATTTGTTGTTTCAGGTATCAGAATAACCGCTGCGGCTCAGGGTTCTGTTATTCCTGCTAATTTTTACGGAAAAGCAAAAACTGCATTGCAAATGATTTTTTCAATAATTATCCTATTGCTTCTTGCAATACAGAACGGTATGGGCTTTGTATTTCCGCATTTTGAAATGTTTTCAGAAGTTATGATGTGGATACTTGCTGTTGTAACGCTTGTTTCAGGCGCAATTTATGTAAAAGACAGCGCAAAAATAATTGATTTTTCAAAATAATTTTAGCAGCTCAGTTTCTGCAAAATAATGGTGTAATCATGAATACATATTTTAATGAAATAACAAACAAACCTGATAAATACGTTAATGGTAAGATAGTTTATAAAATACCTTTCGGTGCTTATATGGGAAACGGCGATCTCGGCATTGTTTTTGATGACGATGATAACGGTTTTCTTATTCACATTTCAAAGTGTGATTTTTGGAAATTCACACCTGGTGCACATAAAGATGGCGGTATAAAAACAGTAGGAAATTTGCGTATAAAAAATATTGACCTTTCTGAATACAATGTTAAACAGTATTTTGACAGAGGTATATTTGAATGCAGATTTTCTTCTGTTGAAATGGAGATATTTGTAGCACCGGAAAATCTTATTTATATAGAATTAAAAGCTCCTGATGACGGTAAATTTCCCGAACTTGATATTGAACTTCCGGAGGAATGCGGTTCAAGGAATTTTACATTCAATGATATGGGACTTAAGTGGTGTCTTCGTAAATTTGACGGCAAAGAGGTTGAAAGGGAATCTGATGTAACTGTTTGCTCAAGAAGACTCGGCACAGACAGAACCGATGGTATAAAAACTGTGCGTTACTGTATATCTGTTGTAACCAATTTTGATGATAATCAATATGTCAGCAAGGGAATTGAAATGGTTTCCCGTTGCGACTATGACAGAGATAAATTAAGAACAGAAATAAAATGGAAAGATTTCTTTTCGCAATCAAAAGTTACACTTCCTGATAAAGAAATAGAAAAGCGATATAATGCTAGTCTTTTTCTTCTTGCAGGTTGTATGGGAAATAAAGAATTTCCGCCCGGATTGTTCGGAAACTTCATAACAGATGACTTTTTTCCCTGGGCTGGAGATTATCATCTTAATTATAACTATGAAGCACCGTATTATGCTGTTTTTTCATCGAATCACCCTGAGTTGTTTGACGGATATATGACACCTGTCAATCAGATGATTGACAAGGGGCGTGGCTTTGCTAAATTGTTTAATTGTAAAGGTATTGCCTTTCCTGTAAGCTTTGGTCCTAAAGCTCTTGACCTTTACACACAGGCTGATTGTAAAGAACATGGAATACTGTTTCTCGGTCAGAAAAGTCATGCCGTATATACATGTATAATCCCCATAATGCATTGGTTTTCGACATATGATAAGAAATATGCTCTGGAGAATTACTATGATTTTATTCTCGGAGTTGCTGATTTTTGGCAGGATTATCTTGTAAAAGAAAAGGGCAGATATGTCATAAAAAATGATGCTGTTCACGAGATTCCGTATTATAGAGGTGAAAAGTTTAATTACTTTACACATAAAGGTCAGATTGAAGCTGTAAACGGTATTTTTTCTCTGGGTGCTGTTCGGCTTTTGTTCCAAGCAATAATAGATATGTCTTCTGAACTTAATAAAAACACTGACAAAATTGCTGTGTGGCAGGAGATACTTGATAATTTCAGCGAATTTCCCACTTGCATAAAGAAGGGAAAAAGATGTTTCAGATATTCTAAAAAAGGTCTCAGATGGCGCAGTGATAATTCTGTTGTTATTCAGCATATTTATCCTGCTTCCCAGATTGGTTTATCTTCAGGAGATAAGCTTCTTAAAATTGCAAAAAATACATATTTTATCAATGACAGACGCCTTGATGATAACGGCTCAAATTCATATCTTCCTGCGGGTGCGAGAATCGGTGTCAATCCGTCATATCTTATTGAAGGTATTAAGCAGAATATCAATGAATTCGGACTTCCTAATATGCTTTTCAGACATCACGGAGGCGGCATAGAGCACCTTACAATGATTCCTGCAACAATCAATGAAATGCTTATGCAGAGTCACGAAAACAAAATAAGAGTTTTTCCTTGCTGGGATATGAATTCAGATGCTTCATTTGAAAATCTCCGAGCAGACGGTGCTTTTCTTGTTTCATCTGAGCTCAAGGGCGGTAAAATTACTTCTTTGAAAATTAAAAGTCTTCAGGGCAGAAAATGTACTGTTCATTGTTCAGATGTAAAAAGTGTCATCAGAACTGCAGACAGAAAGAAGATCAAATTTACCGAAGATCACGGCATTATATCTTTCAAAACAGAGAAAAATACAGAATATACACTCATATAAAAATAACCGATGGATTTCACTCCATCGGTTTATTTATTTTATTGTGCCTCCACCCAGGACTTTGTCATTGTCATATAATACAACCGACTGACCTTTTGCAGGTGCTCTCTGCGGTTCATCAAAAACGATTTTAATAGTATTGTTATCGAGCTGAATTACGGTTGCATCAGCACCTTTGTGGGCATATCGTATTTTTGCTGTGCATCTGAGAGTTTCTGAAATATTTTTTATTGCCATGAAATTGAATTTTTCTGCAATTACTTCACGTTCAAACAACTCATCATTGGATGAAAGTGTTACAGTGTTTGCCGAAATGTTTTTGCTTTTAACATAAGCTGGCGCGCCCAGGGCAATACCGAGACCTTTTCTCTGACCTATTGTATAGTTTATGATACCGTTATGTGTGCCGAGAATATCACCGTTTGTATTTATAAAATTACCTTTAGGATATGTTTTTTTTGTTGTTCTGTGAATAAAATCAACATAATCATTGCCTGAAATAAAACAAGTGTCCTGACTGTCTTTTTTGTGGGCAGTAATAAAACCGTTTTCTTCAGCAATAACTCTTGCTTCGTCTTTTGTAAGCTCAGAAAGAGGAAATACAACCTTTTTCAGTTGCTTCTGAGAAAGGGAATAGAGGAAATAGCTCTGATCTTTTTTTTCATCATCGGCTTTTCTGATGAAATATCTGTCATTTTCAAAGTCAACTTTTGCATAGTGACCTGTTACAATTACATCACAGTTGTATTCGTTTGCGATTTCATTGAGAATAGCAAATTTGATGTGCTTGTTACATTCTACACAAGGATTTGGGGTACCGCCTTTTTCATATGTTTTAACAAAATTTTCAATTACGTGCTTTCTGAATCGGTCTGAAACATCAAAAGACATAAAAGGTATGCCTATCTTGTTACATACAGCTTTGGCGTCTGCAATGTCTTTGTCTGTATCTGTAGCATCAAAGCCGAAAATTGGGTCCGCTTTGTTAAACATTCTGAATGTAACACCGAGACAGTCATATCCTTTTTGTTTCATAATAAAAGCTGTGACGGAGCTGTCAACACCGCCGCTCATTGCAATTAAAGCTTTAGCCATAGATTAACCCAACTCAATCATCTTGTTGATGCAGCTAACAGCTTTTTCTATTGTGTCATCATCAAGAATTATTTCTTCCCCGCCTGTACCGTTAACGGTGTTGTATACGTCGATAATTGTTGTGAGCTTCATATCGTTGCAGATAAGATTTTTTGACATAGCATAGAACTTCTTATCAGGGCACATTATCTGAAGATGCTGAACAATGCTGTTCTCTGTGCCGATTATGAATTCTGTTACATCAGATTCTTTTGCAAAATTCATAATATCTGCAGTTGAACCGGCGTAATCTGCAAGTTCTGTAACTTCTTTTTTACATTCAGGATGAATAAGAAGAAGAGCTTTAGGATGCTTTGCTTTTGCAGCAAGTGCATCTTCTTTTGTTATTGCTGCGTGAACAGGACAGCCACCGTTGAGAAGTTTTATGTTCTTTTCGGGGCACTTTTCTTTGACATAAGAGCCGAGATTGCAGTCGGGAATGAAAAGAATATCTTTTTCAGGCATATTCTTAACGATTTTGACTGCTGATGAAGATGTTACGCACACGTCACATACTGTCTTGAGTTCAGTTGTTGTGTTTATGTATGCAACAACTGCGTGATCTTTGTATTCATCTTCACGTAGCTTTTTGATATAGTCTTTTGAAAACTGCTCAGCCATAGGACAGCCGGCTTCGCCATTGGCAAGATAAACTGTTTTCTCGGGAGAAAGAAGTTTTGCGGTTTCTGCCATAAATCTGACACCGCACATAATGAGTGTTTTGTTAGGCACTTTTGCAGCTTTTACGCTGAGTGCATATGACTCCCCTGTAAAATCGGCAACTTCAAGAATATCCTCACTCTGATAACTGTGAGCAAGGATGCATATATCTTTTTCTTTTTTAAGTCGTATAATCTCGTTCTGAATATCCTTTAACATTTCAAATATCCTTTCAGATTTAATGTAGTAATTATATCTTTTTACAAGTCATATTGTCAACCGTTATTTTGATACTCATCAAGACTTCTGAATTCATATCCCATACCCCTGACAGTATCAATAATATCTCCGAGTGCATTTGCATTATCTGATGAAACAGCGTGAAGAAGAATAACAGCGCCCGGATGAATTCTTGAAACAACGGTGTCATGAGCATACTCGGCACCTTTCTGATTATTAATGTCCCAGTCTGCATAAGCAAGTGACCAGAAAACACTCATATAACCGAGAGACCCTACAAGGTCGAGCGCACAATCTGAATATTCACCTTTAGGGAATCTGAAATAAGGAGAAGAATAACCGTAATTTGTTCTGATATAGTCATCAAAAGCTTTTATTTCATTCATCATTTCAGTTCTGGAAAGTTCATCCATAGATGGATGATTTTCTGTGTGATTTCCGACAATGTGTCCTTCATTTATCATTCTGACTATTGAATCTGGATCTGATTCCATCTCATCAACGGTGCAGAAGAATGCAGCAGGTACATTTTTATCTTTGAGTGTGTCAAGAATCATACCTGTATAGCCGTTGTCATAACCGACATCAAAGGTAAGATAAACTACTTTTTCTGTTGTTGTATCATCAAGTGTCAATGCATTGAAATTGTTGTCGTTGAAGTATTTCTGGCTGTTGACAGATATATCATTTGCTTTCTCATCAGATGCAACACCGTATGCGTGTGCAATTTTTTCAGTTGATAAGCCTTTTGTGTTGTCAGGGTCTGTAACATTGAAGTTTATAAGCTCAAGAGGCTCAAGACCTGTAAGGGTTGATGATGTTCCTGTGTTTTCTCCGTATTCAGAGTCAGTAAGTTTGTCGGCTTTTTCAGTTGTTGATTCATTTGTTGTAGTTTCAGAAGTATTTTCCTGATTTCTTATATCAGTTTCGCTTTTACTTTCTGCAGATACATTGTTGTCTGATTTGCAGGAAGAGAAAGAAAATAACACTGCAAAAATTGTAATAAGAGAAATTATCTTTTTCATTTTTATCACCTTTTGATATATTACCACATTTTTATGAGAAATAAAAGCTTTTTTTATGTACAGACGGAAATACCGTCTGTTACATCATGCTCTGAATTCCGTCAAGCACACCATTGATTGTTTTTACAGCTTTGTTAGCGGTCTTTTTAATCTGCTTCTTTGTTGAATTTGTACTCATCATTGCAGAGCCGATCATTGCAGCAGCACCGCCTACCGCCATAACAGCACCTATTGTTTTTGCAGCAGTCATTGACTTTTTGTTCATTTTTATCATCCTTTCAAATTGATGTATAATTAGATTGTCCTGAGGCGTAAAAAATATCCTTCTTGATGTTGCAAAATATTAAAAATGATGATATTATATTTAGTAACGATATTAAGCAAATCGGAGTAATTGAATTGAAAAAATTATATGATCGTATTTTTTCTCTGGCATTTTTCAGAAAACTGCTGAGTATTCCCGTAATTGGAAAATTTTTATCATATGAGATGCTGTCTTATCTCTTTTTTGGAGTGTCAACCACAGTAGTCAACTTTATTGTTTTCTTTTTGTGTGACAAAATTTTGGGGAATAAAAGTATTGCAGACTTTACATTGATGAACCATTTGTTCAGCGTAACATATGAAGATGTTTCAACGCTTATTGCATGGATTTTTGCTGTGCTTTTTGCCTATGTAACCAACAAGTTGTGGGTATTTGAAAGTAAAAGCAAAAGAGCATCAGTTGTGATTAAAGAGATTCTCTCTTTCTTCGGCGCAAGGATCGTTTCTTTTGTTGTTTTTGAGTCATTGGGATTTATGCTTGTAAGAAATATTCTTATTATTATAGGCATCTTTGATTCTGAAGATGCCTGCAAATGGATAGCAAAACTGCTGATGGCTGTAATTGTTGTAATATTCAACTATGTAATGAGTAAGCTTGTAATTTTCAGAAAATCAAAATCGGAAGGTGAAAAAAGTTGAACTTAAAAGAGATAGACGGTAACGGTACCGTAGAAGGTTTTGTTCTTGTTAAAAGCTGTGATAAAAAGGCTGCTAAAAACGGTTCTCAGTTTCTTGATCTGCACCTTGCAGACAAAAGCGGTGAAATAAATGCCAAAGTCTGGGATTACAGAGACGGTGGCTTCCTTCCTGAAAATAACAGTATTGTAAAAGTTAGAGGTGTTATATCAGAGTATAACGGCACACCTCAGCTTAGAATAGACAGAATCAGAGCAAAGTGGGATTCAGATATTGTCGATATGGCAGATATTATCCCTTCAGCTGATTATTCAGGCGAGTTTATGATGATGTCAATCAGAGAAAAGGTGTCTGCTTTCAGAAATGAGCCGCTGAGAACGCTTGTAACAGCTGTTCTGGATGAGTACGGCAACAGAATGATTGATTGCCCCGCAGCGTTCAGACTTCATCATGCAATACGTGGCGGACTTCTTATGCATACTCTCTCAATTGTGAAACTCTGTGAATGTGTGGCATCAATTTATCCCACAGTAGACAGAGAACTTCTCATTTCAGGTGCTATTCTTCACGACGTCTGCAAAACAGATGAATTTGTGATTTCTCAGTCAGGTCTTGTTGACGGTTATACTCCCGAAGGAACACTTGTCGGTCACCTTGTAATGGGTGCTATGATGGTTGACAGAATTGCAAGAGAAAAAGATGTTGACAGAGACACAGCAATGCTTCTTGAACATATGCTTATTTCTCATCACGGTGAACCTGATTTCGGTGCTGCTGTCAGACCCTTGTTCCTTGAGGCAGAAATTCTCTCAGAGCTTGACTCTCTTGATGCAAACATTTATGAGATCGAAAGCTGTCTTGCAGATGTTGAACCAAGAGGTTTCAGTAATCGTCAGTGGGCACTTCACGACAGAAAGTTCTACAACCACGGCAGAAAAGCTCCCGATACAAAAGTAAATCTTGATTGATATAACATACATAATAATTATAATGAGGTAAATTATGGATTGGACAGAAATTAAAGTAACAGTTCCCGTTGAAAGAGTTGATGAAACAGGATCAATCGTTTCAATGACTGTTCCTTACGGAATTTATATTGAAGATTACTCAGATATGGAAGATGCAGTTCTTGAAATTGCTCATATAGACCTTATTGATGAAGACCTTCTTGCAAAAGACAGATCAAAAGGTATTGTTCACGTTTATATTTCTCCCGAAGAGAATCCCAACGAGGCAGTTTCTTTCATCAGAGAGCGTCTTGATGCAGAAAATATTCCCTATGAAATAGATTCATCACTCTGCAAGAATGCAGACTGGGAAAACAACTGGAAGAAGTATTTCAAGCCTATTCCCATAGGTGAAAAGCTTCTCATTCAGCCCATCTGGAAAGATAAGGTTGATGCAGGCGACAGAGTTGTAATTAATCTTGAACCTGGTCTTGCTTTCGGTACAGGCAGTCACGAAACAACACGTCTTTGCCTGGAAGCTATTGAAAAACATATAAAACCCGGTTCAAAAATGCTTGATATCGGTTGCGGAAGCGGTATTCTTTCAATAGCATCACTTCTTCTCGGTGCAGGTGAAGCAACAGGTGTTGATATTGATAAGCTTGCTGTTAAAACAGCTCTTGAAAATGCAGAGAGAAACGGTTTTGATGAATCAAGATACACTCTTTATCATGGCAATCTTACTGATAAAGTGAGTGGTAAGTTTGATGTTGTTGCTGCAAATATCGTTGCAGATGCAATCATTATGCTTTCTGAAGGTGTAGATGCATTTATGAATGATGACAGCGTTTATATTGTTTCAGGTATCATTGATATGCGTGAAGATGAAGTCGTTACAGCACTTGATAAATACGGTTTCAGAATAATTTCCCGTCACGAAGAAGGCGGCTGGTTATGTTTTGAATGTATGAAAAAATAATATATACCTTAAAATAATCGGTGTAATGCCGATTATTTTTTTTACAAAATTTTACTTCTTAGCAAATCCGTCATATTAAAAAATTCCGATAATAAAAACGCATTAAACTGAAACATTATTTGTGAAAGGTTTTGACGGAGGTGCATTATGAAGAGAATTATAAAAGTTGCTGATTTTATATTTTTTATATTATCCTTTTTATTTTTTACTATTATTTTTACAGGTGAATTTCTTTTTCCTGATAATGTTATTTTTTATGATGGACAGAAAACTGTAAAAATTATGAGTGTTTTTACTGCAGAGAAAACTGTGGTGAGTGATTGCACAGAAGAATCTGCAGAATCACAAACTGAAACTGCAAAAATATCTTTATTCGGAATTATGCCGGTTGCAACAGTTTCTGCAAAAGCTACAGACCGAAAATACGTATATGTCGGTGGTGATCTTATCGGAATAAGATTATATACAGACGGAATTCTTGTTGTGGGGCTTGAAACTGTTAATACTTCTGCCGGAGATGTTTCACCCGGTAAGGATGCCGGAATCGAAAAAGGTGATATTATAACAGAAGTTAACGGAAAAGTAATAAAATCTGTTTCTCAGTTCAGCAGTATGATTTATTCTTCAGAAGGAAAAACGCTGAAAGTAAAAGTAAACAGAAATGATAAATATATAAATGTTGTTCTTAATCCGGTT
>JAZUCO010000070.1:0-39264 GCA_045639185.1 Acutalibacteraceae bacterium | reverse complement strand
AACAATAATTTAGCGAACAATTCACAATGCAAAATGTATAATGCACAATTAATTGTTTTGCACAATCCCTGTAGGGACCGATCCCCTGATCGGTCCGTAAAGTCTGATGTCAGCTCGGGGCGGAACGATGTGGGCATCGTTCCCTACACGATATTAATCTGTGCGCTAAATTATTGTTTATCTTTCTTCACCAGAATTGTATCATCGCCGATGACTTCGATATTGCACCAGTCTATTTTAATATCATCGGTTTTTCCGATTGTGCCGAAGAAGCCGGGTTTGCCGCAGATGATGATTGATGTGATACAGCCTGTGCAGGTGTCGAGTTCAACATCACCGACCGTACCTATTTTTGCACCGCTGCATACATCGATAACATCTTTGTCGCAAAGACTGCTTACAGAACATTTCATTTTTATCACCCTTTCGGTAAATAATATGATAGATAAATATAATACTTGACATAAATCTGCCGAAATGATAAACTTAAATGTAAATTCAATCGATACTTCAGGTGATAAAATGGAAAATACAGAAAACAAAAAAGTAGTATTGAGTCTTATTCAGCCCACAGGTACACCCACACTCGGTAACTACCTCGGTGCGTTCAAAAACTGGAAAGCAATGGCTCAGGAATACAACTGCCTTTTCGGTGCTGCTGACCTTCATTCAATTACTGTCAGAACAGCTCCCGCAGACCTGAGAAAGAGAACAATGGATCTTTTTGCAATTCTTCTTGCGATGGGACTTGATCCCGAAAAGAACATTATCTTCTGTCAGAGCCACGTTTCAGCTCACGCTCAGCTCGGCTGGATTCTTGATTGCTATACACAGTTCGGTGAAGCTGCAAGAATGACTCAGTTCAAGGATAAATCAGCAAAACACGCAGATAACATCAATCTCGGTCTTTTTACATATCCCACTCTTATGGCTGCGGATATTCTTCTTTACAATGCTGACTATGTGCCCATCGGTGCAGACCAGAAACAGCATCTTGAACTTGCACGTGACATTGCAAACCGTTTTAATGGTCTTTACGGTGAT
Source organism: Acutalibacteraceae bacterium (assembly GCA_045639185.1). Classification (GTDB taxonomy): domain Bacteria; phylum Bacillota; class Clostridia; order Oscillospirales; family Acutalibacteraceae; genus UBA1081. The sequence goes on along the minus strand of JAZUCO010000070.1, from coordinate 38,220 downwards.
TTCTTCCGTGTTCCCGAACCGTTTATCGGTAAGGCTGGTGCCAGAGTTATGTCTCTTCAGGAGCCTGACAAGAAGATGAGTAAGTCAGACACAAATCAGAAGTCATTCATTCTTGTTACAGAAGATCCTAATGTGATTGTGAAGAAAATCAAGAGTGCCGTTACAGACTCAGAAGCTGCAGTATACTACAGCGAAGACAAGCCCGGTGTTTCAAACCTGATGGATATCTATTCAGCTTGTACAGGCAAGTCATATGATGCTATCACAGATGAATTCGCAGGTAAGGGTTACGGTGATTTCAAGGCAGCAGTTGCAGAAGCTGTTGTTGAAGAGCTTCGTCCTCTTCAGGAAGAATATCACAGACTTGTCAAGGATAAGGCTTACCTTGAGGAATGTGCAAGAATCGGTGCAGAAAAGGCATCAAGAATTGCAGACAGAACAGTCAGAAAGTGTATGAAGAAAGTCGGTTTCTGGCAATATTGATAAAATTAACACCGTAGGTTCAATTGCTGAACTTACGGTGATTTTTTATCTTTATTATTCGCAGAGTTTTTTGCCGAATGCCACGTCGGTATCGAGAATTTCTATCTGCTCGAAGCCGTATTTTTTATAGAAAGCGCAGGCATTCACATTGTCTGTGCCGGTTGTGAGCATTACACCCTTGATTCCTTTTGCCATGAGGTGGTCTGTGAGTGTTTTTACAAGTTTTCCGCCCCAGCCCTGACGATGATATGCAGGTAAAAGGTCTATGTGAAGGTGAGCAGGGTAGATGTCTTTATATTTATTGTGAAGGACTGTTGATTCTGCTGCCCAGCCGTATAATTCATCACCGAGAGGTTTGTTGAGGTCGAGATATTCCTTGTCAAAAATCTCTTTATAGCTGTTGTAATCCTCTGCGCAGTAAATATAGCCTACTGCCTTGCCGTCATCATCAACCACGAAACAGTTTTCAGGCTCTTTTTCAATATAATAATCGCAGAAAGTGTGAAGAATGAATTCGCCAAGGTCACCGGTTTTTTCTTCACCTTCGCTGTTAAGACAGACAAATCTTACCGCATCAAAGTCTTTTGCTTCATATTTTCTGATTGATAACATAACAAATCTCTCCGTTTTTGATTTCTTGAATTCATAATATAAAAAATTATTAAAAAAATCAATGCTTTTATCAAATTAATATTTGAAAAATAAGAACAATGGTGTATAATGGCTTTGCAGACTATTTCTCTTATAAAAGGAGCAATGCTGATGTATTATCTCGGTATTGACGGCGGCGGCACAAGAACAACTGCCGTTGTGACTGATGAAAACGAAAATATAATTACAAGAAAATCAGGCGGCACTATTAATTTTTATTCCGTGGGAATGGAAACTGCAAGAGAAAACCTTTCTGCTCTGATGACCGAAATCAGCAGAGAAACGGGAATTATCTCTTTTGAGGGTGCTTTTATCGGTTGCTCCGCACTTGATTGTGAAGCTGATGTTGAAATGACTGATAATCTTTGCAAAGGTATTATCAATGCCGAAAAAACAAAAATGCACAGCGATGTTTACATTGCTCTGAAATCAGTTAAAGATGCAAAGTGTCCTGCGGTTGCAATCTGCGGTACAGGGTCAATCGCCACGGGTGAAGACGAAAACGGCAGAATTTATGTAACAGGCGGATGGGGACATATTTTAGGTGACGAAGGCTCAGCTTATTCAATTGCTGTATCTGCTCTCAGAATTTGTTCTCATAAGTGTGATAAGGGTGAAAAAACGAATCTTCTTGAAAGTGCGGAAAAGTTTTTCGGTGTTGACGATTTCAGAAAAGCTATTGATATTATCTATTCCTCCGATATGACAAAGGACAGACTTGCTCGTTTTGCCGAAGTACTTGATATGAATGACGAAACAGTAAGAAGACTAATAATAACTGAAGCACAAAAGTTTGCATTTGCAGTTCAGACACTTCTTGAAAAAATGAAAAATTGTGATGTTTTAGGTCTTTACGGCGGAGTTTTTCAGCATAACAATTTTTTCAGAGAAGAATTTTCAGATGCAATCAAAAATAAATTTCCGGAAACAGAAATCAAGCTTATTGGTACACCGCCCGAAGAAACTGCGGCTTCACTTGCAAGGAGATTATGATGAAAAAATATCTTGAATACATTGAAAATGTAAAAAGTATAATAGAAAAGATTGCCGCTGATGAAAAGGGAAGTCTTGAAAAAACAGCTTCTGTTTTTGCCGAAACACTTGTGAACGGCAAAAGACTCTATCTTTTTGGTACGGGGCATTCTCATATGCTTTCCGAAGAGCTTTTTTACAGAGCAGGCGGTCTTGTTAATGTTCAGCCCGTGCTTGTGGAGCCTCTTATGCTTCATATTTCCGCATCGGCAAGTACTGTCGCTGAGCGTGAAGAGGGAATTGCAGAGAAGATTTTTGAAGACTATGCAATGAGCTGTGGTGATACAATTGTTATTATCTCAAATTCGGGCAGAAACGGTGTTATTGTTGATATGGCTCTGCTGTGCAAGGAAAAAGGTCTTAATGTAATTGCTCTTACAAACCTTGAACATACATATTCAGGAGCATCAAGACACAAGAGCGGAAAGCGTCTTTGCGAAATTGCCGATATTGTGCTCGATAACGGCGGTTGTACGGGTGATGCCTGCGTTGAGATAGACGGTATGGAGGGCAAAATCTGCCCCACGTCAACAGTATGCGGTGCAATGATTCTGAATGCAGTTGTTGCGGAAGCTGTTGACAAGTGTGCAAAAAACGGATTTTATCCGGACCATTTTGCATCTTCAAATATTGACGGCGGTGACGCCATAAATGATAAACTTGTTGAAAAATATAAAGATGTATTGAAACATCTCTGATATAGCGAAAGGATAAAGAAAATGGAAAACAAAATTATTAAAGTCGGTGTTGTAGGTCTCGGAAGAGGTACTGCAATTGCAAGATGTCTTAAGGGTGTGAAGAATGCAAAGCTCATTGCTTGTTGTGACCACAATCCCGTTACTCTTGAAAAAGGTTATGCGGAGCTTTCTGAAGTTCTTGAAGATAAAGATATTATCCGTTTCAGCGATTATGATGAAATGCTTAAACTTGACATTGATGCAGTTATCGTTGCAACAGAAGCAGTTTATCACGTGCCCATTGTTACAAAGGCTATGAATGCAGGTAAACATGTACTCAGCGAAATTCCTGCAGTAAACTCAATTGAAGAAGCAAAAGTTCTCAAGGAGCTTGTTAATTCTCATCCCGACCTCATTTATATGGCGGCTGAAAACTGCTGTTACTGGGCATTTATCCAGACCTGGAGAAAAATGCAGAAAGACGGTCTCTTCGGCGAAATCGCTTATGCAGAGGCAGAGTATCTTCACGCACTCGATCCCGATGAGTTTGCTCCCGACTACTATCCCGAAGGTCATTGGAGAACATATCAGCCTGCAATTCATTATCTTACACACGAACTCGGTCCTCTTCTTTATGTTATGGACGACAAATGCGTCAGCGTAACTTGTCTTGAGGCAGATGTGCACTATGATCCCTATACCCCCGAAAGAAAAGAAACAGGTGTTGCTCTTTTCAAAACAGCAAAGGGTGCAGTTATCAGACTGCTTGTGTCATTCGGTGCATACACAAGCTATGACCACAATTATCGTATCTGCGGTACAAGAGGTACAATTGAAACAGACAGAAGATGTGTTGTTGACAATGCTCATTCACTTGCAAGTCTTTACAGTGTGCCCGGCACATTCTCTGCAAATTCAAAGATCGATATTCCCGTTACAACTGCTTATGAGGGTGAAGACAACAGCGGTCACGGTGGTGCAGACGGCAAAATGGTAAAGGATTTCATTTCCTGCATTGCTGAAAACAGAAAGCCCGACCTTGACGTTGACTTTGCAATTCAGATGTCAATTCCCGGCATCATTGCTCATCAGTCAGCAGTTCAGGGCGGTATGCCTATGGAAATTCCTCAGTTCTGATATAACGACAGATAAAAAACCACCGGTTGACCGGTGGTTTTCTTTGTTTAACATTCTTTTCTGAATTCATCTTTGCCCACGAAACATACGGGGCATTCGAAATCTTCGGGTAAGTCTGCGAATGCTGTGCCGGGAGCGATGTTATGCTCAGGGTCGCCCTGCGCTTCATCATAAATCCAGCCGCACACCTTGCATACATACTTCAAGTGTGTCACCTCTATTTTATCGGTTCAAAATCGGCAGCACCGTGTTTACAGAGAGGACAGATGAAATCGTCGGGGAGGTCTTCACCCTCATATACATATCCGCAGATTTTGCATACATAACCCTTTTTGCCATCTGTCTGAGGCTTGGGTTTGACATTTGCGTGATAGTAGTTATAGGTCATTGTTTCTCTGTCAGAGATAACTCTTGCTTCTGTTACAGAGCAGATGAACATTCCGTGAGTGTCAAGGTCAACATACTGCTCAACCTTGAGTGACATAAATGAGTTTATATAGCGGGGCAGGAAAACGAGACCGTTGTCTGAGCGCAGAGGCTCGCAGTTTTCGAATTTATTCACGTTTCTGCCGCTAGCAAAACCGAAAGTTTCAAAAACGCTGAACGGTGCATCAACAGTAAGGCAGTTGATGTTCATTTTTCCTGTCTGCTTTATAATGTGGTGAGAATAGTTATCCTTGTTGATTGTAACTGCAAGTCTGTTGGGAGTGTTTGTGACCTGAGTGACTGTGTTGACAATAAGACCGTTGTCTTTTTTGCCGTCGTTTGATGTTACAACGTAAAGACCGTAACCGATGTTGAAAAGTGCGGTAAGGTCATTTTTGTTTGCTGTTGAATCCTGCTGAGCAAGGTAATCTTTGCACAGCTCTTCTGCAAGATTGTTAATCTGAGTCTTGCTTTCATCATTGAGCGCAGACATAATTGAAACATTGTTTTCGGCAAATGTAAGATTTTTGCTCTTTTCAAACATTCTTGCCATAACTTTATTTGCCTGAGGTGCCCAGCTTCCGTTTTCGATGAATGCAATTGTTCTGTTCATAAAATTACGTTCTGTAAGATGATTTATGAACTCACGCATAAAGGGGAATATCTCCGCATTATAGGTTGTTGTTGCAAGAACGAGTTTGCTGTAACGGAATGCATCTTCAACAGCTTCTGCCATATCACAACGTGCAAGGTCGTTGACAACAACTTTGGGACAGCCGTTTGCCCTGAGTTTCTCTGCAAGCATCATAACTGCCTTTTTAGTATTACCGTAAATTGAAGTATATGCAATGACAATGCCTTCTTCTTCGGGCTGATAGCTTGACCATATATTGTAAAGATTGATGTAGTAGCCGAGGTTTTCTTTAAGCACGGGACCGTGAAGAGGACAGATAGTTTCAATGTCAAGCTCTGCAGCTTTTTTGAGAAGTGACTGCACCTGTGCACCGTATTTACCAACAATGCCGATGTAATATCTTCTTGCTTCGCATGCCCATTCTTCATCGATATCGAGTGCACCGAATTTGCCGAAACCGTCTGCAGAGAAAAGCACTTTATCCTTGCTGTCATATGTTACGATAACTTCGGGCCAGTGCACCATGGGAGCTGTCACAAATGTGAGTGTGTGGCTGCCCAGGGAAAGAGTATCGCCTTCACCGACAACAATACGGTTGTCCGCATAATCCGTGCCGAAGAAATTGCCCATCATTCTGAAAGCTTTTGCAGATGAAACAATTTTTGCATCGGGATATGTTTTTACAAAGTTTACTATGTTTGCGGAATGGTCAGGCTCCATATGCTGAATAATAAGAAAATCAGGTTTTCTGCTGCCGAGTGTATTCTGGATATTGTCAAGCCATTCGTGAGTGAATGATGCATCAACAGTATCCATGATTGCAATTTTTTCATCAATAATTGCATATGAATTGTATGCCATGCCGTTAGGCACATCATACTGACCTTCAAAAAGGTCAATTATGTGGTCGTTTACGCCTATATATTTTATATCGTCAGAAATGAACATATTCGTTCCTCCTTTTTATTAAAAAAAATTAAAAATAACCGTTATTTAGTATTGCTTTTTGCAGTAATTTAATTCAGGCTGATTTTCCAGCCGTCAAGTGAGCCTTCAATGCAGTCAATTGTGAAACTGCCGTCTCTGAAAGTGACGGTTGCAAGTGCATCGCAAATGCAGAGAGGAAGTGTAATGTTGTCTTTGACGGGGCTGAAGCTGAGTATTTTTGCCGCAGCATCAACTTTAAGGCCGAGAGCCGCATTGAGTGTTGAAAAGCTTGACATCGGACGGGTGTAGTGATGACCGCATTCCCAGTGATCCCAGTAAGCTCCGAAACGCATCTGATTGTCATCAACAGATTTTACAAGTGTATCTGCAATATCATTGTTGCCCACAGTAAGGCACAGAGCTGCAAATACATAGCTGATACCTGTCCATACAGCTTCAACCTGACAGTTTTTGTATGAGAAGAGTGTTGTATTTTTGCCTTCGGGGCAGGATGCATTGATAAGTCCTGCTTCTGTATCAAAATTGTTTTCAAAAATGAACTGAAGAACAGATTTTACCTTTTCGTCGGGAATGTTGCCCTCAAGACCTGATACACGAAGGAACCATTCACCGTCGAGCTGGTCTGTCATAAGACATTCATCGGTAAAGTTGCCGTCGCTCCAGAGGTTGTAATAATTGCCGTTCCAGAGTTTTTCTTCAAGTGATTTTTTGCCTTTTTCAAGCAGTTTTGACCAATGAGAAATTCTTTCTGCATCATTCATTTTTTCTGCAATTACGATTGCCGCTTTGAGTGATGCAAGCCAGAGAATGCAGATGTATGCGGGTGTGCCTGCAAAATTCCAGGCATCATATGTGTTACGTTTTGTGTCTGTATCGGGAAGACCGTCTTTATCAGAATCAAGAGATTCCATTGAATCCATTGCGCGTTTTACATTACTCCAGAGACCTGAAAGATAATCAGAATCGCCCGTGAAAAGGTAGTCACGCAGTACCATAAGTACAAACTGCATACTTATATCAACACGATCAAAACCATTATTGACGTTTTCAAGGTCAGTCTGGAAGCAGTGATGCACTCTGCCGTCTTCACGCTGATGCGCTGCACCCATTTTCATCTGTGTTTTCTGAAGATCGGGAAAGAGCGCAAGCAGACCGAATGATGCGTGGTAAGTGATATCGGTTGTGTGATATCCGCAGAAGCCGAGACCTTCCCAGAGACCGAATCTGCCGTTTTTGATGTATGCCGAGCTTTTTATTATTGTTGAAAGATGAGATGACCAGCATTCGGGATAGAAAACAGGCATATCTGTGTTGAAAAGAAAGTCTGAAAAAGCTGATGCTTTATCAAAAACAGAATTGTTTTCGCTGAGGAATCTGTTTGCTTCAAAAGAAGAAGCGTAGAGGTTTTCATAATAGTGCCCTAAGTTTTTGCCGTCTTTTGTAATATGGTTCGGGAAATACCATGTAAAAACGAATCTTACATTCTTCTTTTCACCGGGTGCAAGTTTAACTTTTCCGCAAAGGGCAGATGCACCGAATTCGTAGGTCATTCTGTCTTCCTGCTGACGACGGAAACCGCTTACAAGATCGATTTTTTCGTTTCTGTCTGCAGGTATTGTGGGAATAATCTGACGCATTCTGTTAACAAGAGATTGTGCAAAGGGATATTGCATATATTCGTCATAAAGTGCGTCAATTTCAGAATCTGATAATTCAGCCACATTTTCGGGGATTGCCGAGGGCTTTCTGCCCGCTGTGCTGTTTGGAAGATTTCCGCTTTCTCTGAAACCGAAAAGGACAGATTCCTGAGAAACACCGTAATTGCGGAAATATGCAAAAAAGTCTTTCATAAATTTTATATGCTCTGCGGTAATGAATGATTTTTCCGCATCACCGTTAATTGAGAACGCATAGTTTCCGCAGTTGTGAGTGCCTGTTTCTTTCTCTGTATCTGAGAAAATGCAGACTCCGTTTTCTGTTTTGTGAACGGAATTTACTCTGCCTGAATCCTTGTCAGCAAAAGACGGATCAATAGTTCCGAGAAGACTTACCGTAAGTTCCTCATCGGTAGGGTTTTCAACAGTAAAATCAAGATAAAAACCGGGAGTTGCCGCAATATCTGAATTGTGAGGCACAAAGGGTGCAACGGCTTTAAGTGAAACATTGCAGGGGAGTGCGGAATCAATATAATCAAGATTGCAAACGGGGAATCTGCCGTCAAAATCGATTCTTTCAACGGGTTTGTTCCAACCGAACATGCGGTAAGTGAAATCATCGGGATCGGTTTTCATACCGAGCTTTCTGACGATAATCTTACCGTCTTTATCTTCACTTCTTACATAGAATGAAAGCGCACCGGTGTGCTGTTCACCGTCATCAGCTTTGCTTTCCCAACAGACTTTTGTGATTCTGTCAACATTTGCAATCTGCCAGAAGTGGAATTCACCGTCGGGAAGAAGTTCAATGCTACCGCTGCCGATACCTCCGAGAGCAATACCGCTGTTGTGTGTTTTTGTGGTTGTTATTTTAGCCATAACATTTCATCTCCAAGGATAAACAATAATTTAGCGAAGCAGAAATTAATTGATATATCGTAGGGGCGATGATTCATCGCCCGGCACGAAAGTGCATTTTCCGAAGGAAAATAAAACGGCAGAGCCGTTATTGTTCGCTTTGCTCACAATCGGGCGTTGGATCAACGCCTCTACAAGCTCGATTTTAATTTCTTCAAACATTTCCGCTAAATTATTGCTTACAGTCTGAACATCATTTCAATTATTCTCTTAACGCAAAGTTCGAGTTCTGCACGGGTGAGGTCGCCTTTTTCAACAGCGGCTTTGAGTTCGTCAGGATATCCGACGGGCATTTTAAGGTCGTTACCTGCTTTGACTTCCTTTACGGGGTCCTTTTTAACGCCCCAGTCAGTCTCAACCATACCTTTGAAGCCCCATTCGTAACGGAGAATACCTGTCAGGAGTTCCCAGCTTTCAGATGTGTGCTGACCGTTGATAAGGTTGTATGAAGACATAACTGTTATCGGGTCTGATTCTTTTACAGCAATTTCAAAGCCCTTGAGATAGATTTCTCTGAGTGCTCTTTCAGAGAGTCTTGAATCGTTCTGATAACGGTTTGCCTCTTTGTTGTTACAAGCAAAATGCTTCATTGAAACTGCAATCTTGCTTGCCTGCATACCTCTGATGGCTGCAGCAGCAGATTTGCCTGCAACAAGGGGATCTTCTGAATAATATTCAAAGTTTCTGCCGCAGAGGGGATCACGGTGAATATTGAGTGCAGGAGTAAGCCAGATGCCTATGTTGTTTTCTCTGACTTCAGCACCGCCTGCTTTACCTACTTCGTAAATGAGTTCGGGATCCCATGAACAGGCAAGAAGTGTTGCGCAAGGCCATGCTGTTGTGGGAATGCCGGTTTCTGTGTTGAGACGAAGACCTGCAGGTCCGTCTGCTGTGGGTATTGCAGGAGTGTCAAGTCTGTGCTTGATAGGTCCGAAACAGCCTGTGTTTGCAACACCTGTTGGGGGCTGTCCTCCCACAAAGTCACAGAGCTCTTCGAGTGTGAACTGCTTGATGAATTCTTCGATTGTGCATTTTTTGCCGATATCATCAAACTTCACAAGTTCTGCAGGAGCTTCTGCAATCATTTCGGGCACGGGTTCATAATAATATGAAGATTCACCCATAGGAAGTTCTTCATAAGTGCCGTCTGCGAGCATTCTCTTTGCAAGTTTTGTGGGTTTGCACCACTGTCTGAGCTGTTCAACGACAGTATCTTCCGCAACGTTATATTCAAATGCGAGTTTTTCTGTATCTCTTACAGATGTACCCATGTGGAATGTGTAAGTACCTTTTTCAAGGACGTAAGCTGTCTTCTGAATCTTGCCCAGATCATCAAAACTTGCCATAGCGTTAATGTCAAAGCTCATAACAACAGTTTCTGATTCACCGGGGGCGAGAAGTTTTGTCTTCTTGTATGCGGCAAGCTCTTTTGCAGGTTTTCCGAGTTTACCCTGAGGCGCAGAGTAGTAAAGCTGAACGATTTCTCTGCCTGCAACGTCGCCTGTGTTTTTAACTGTCACAACAGCAACGATTTTGCCTTCGCTTTCAAGGCAAGCCTTACCGCTAAAACTGAATTTTGTGTAAGAAAGACCGAAACCGAAGGGATATCTTACAAATTTGTCTGCACCGGGAATTGTTTCAAAATAACGATAGCCTACATAGATATCGTCTGAGTAATCGCAGTACCAGAAACTCTCCCAGAAGTCATCTTTACAGGGATAGCAGTCATAAGTTGTGGCAATTGTGTCAACCATTTTACCGGAGGGATTCACATCACCGCAGAGAATGTCTGCAATGGCACTGCCGCCTTCAATACCGCCCTGCCATCCGAAGAGAATTGCCTGCACTTTGTCGTTTTCTGCAAAATATTCGCAGTCCATTGTTGCACCGGAGTTGATGACAATGATAACCTTGCTGAAAAGCTCTGTACATCTGTCAATAAGATTCTTTTCAAGGTCAGAGAGATAGTAGTCACCGCCCTGAGGTCTTCTGTCAACACCCTCTGCAGAGAAACGGCTGAGAGTGATGATTGCTGTGTCTGCATTTTCTGAAGCAGATTTAATAAGCTCATCGGGGACTTCAGCTTCTGTAACGTGCATTGCGGCAAATGTGTCATATGTCATATCATCACGGAGTTGACAGAATTCCATATTGTTTACAATATCCCAACGTGCATTTATCTGCTCTTCTGTGAGGACATTGACGCTTTCACGTTTTACATATTCCTTATAGAAATCAACAAGGGGCATATAAATTCTGACTTTGTTCTGTTTTTCCTTTTCTTCAAAGCCTTCATAGATATTTCTTATATAGGGACAATGAACGTCACCGCTTCCTCCGCCGCCTTTTATGTATTCAATAGTAGCCTTGCCGAAAAGAGCAATTTTTTCACCTTCTGCAAGGGGAAGAGCTTTGTTATTGTTCTTAAGAAGAACCATACCCTGAGATGCGGCACTTCTTGAGAGTGCAATGTGCTTGTCCGATGCAGTGACTCGTCTGCCGTCTTCACCCAGAGGAAGACAGGGCTGAAATCTGAATCTTGCAAATTTATCCATAATTTTATCATTCCTTAATTAAAATATTATAACAATTATATAACGCAAAAGATTGACAGTCAAGAAAAACATTGAATTAAATTTGTTGACATTAATGGAAAATGGTTTTATAATAAAATAAAAATACTGTGTTCAGGTGCATTCAATATGGAAATAAATTCTGAGAATCAAAAAAAATTAACACGATGGATTCTGCTTCTCGCAACAGTCTGTATCCTTATTTATCTTGGTGTAAAAAATATAGGAGCCGTTGCAGGAGCTGTCAAATGGGGTATAAATCTTCTCACACCTCTTACAATGGGTATGTTTTTTGCTCTTATACTTGATGTTCCCGTCAAGTTTTTTGAATCACACATCGGCAAAAGAATAAAAAAAGAAAAAGTAAAAAAGATTGTAAGACCTTTGTCTATGATTCTTGCAATATTCCTGATTGTGGGAATTTTAGCGGCAGTTATAGGTCTTGTTATTCCTGAAATGGTGACAGCTGTAACGATTATTGCAGAGAGTGTAATGGATGTTATAAACTCCGTCTCAAATGCAGAAATGCCTGCTATTCTTGAAAAGATTCCTTACGGTGAAACACTTTATCACAACATCATTACGGCTATTGATTTTAATGAAGTGGGCACAACTGTTGCAAACTGGCTTAAAAATCAGAGCGGCAATATTATGAATACAGCCGTGGGTACTGTAAGCTCTGTTGTATCCGCAGTGCTCAATTTTATTGTTGCAATAATATTTGCTCTTTATGTGCTTGCAAATAAAGATAAACTTAAAAAACAGGCTGTCCGTCTTGTCAAGGCATGGATTCCCGGTAAATTCAGTTCGTGGTTACTTCACGCAGTTTCTGTGGGATTGTCCATTTTCAGAAGCTTTGTATCCGGTCAGACACTTGAGGCTGTGATTCTCGGTGCTCTTTGTATGATTGGTATGTGGATACTCAAAATACCCTATGTTGCAACAATTGGTGCACTTATCTGCGTAACAGCGTTTATTCCCGTTGTCGGTGCTGTTGCGGGTACAGCAGTCGGTGCGTTTATGATTCTTACAGAAGACCCTGCAAAGGCTCTCATTTTTGTGATTTATCTTCTCATACTCCAGCAGATTGAGGGTAATATCATTTATCCCAAGGTTATGGGCGGAAAGGTTAATCTTCCTGCAATGTGGGTTCTTGCGGCTGTTACAATCGGCGGCGGAATCGCAGGACCTCTCGGTATGCTTCTGGGTGTACCCGTTACATCAACAATTTATGTTCTTGTAAGAGAAGAAACAGAAAAGCGTGAAAAGAGACTTGCCGCAAAAAAATCAGCAGCAAAAAAAGAGGAAGAAATTCCTTGTGAAGAAAAAGTAACAGAATAATGTAAATATATGCCGTCATTCCGCACAAACGGAATGGCGGTTTTTTTTGCTTTTGGTATTGTTTTATGCGGAACAGTTTGTTATAATATAAAAAATGCATAAAAACGGCAAACCGAAAGGAGCTTTTAATATGAAAAAAACACAATGGTATAAGGATGCGGTATGCTATCAGATCTGGCCCCGTTCATTCTGTGACGGTAACGGCGACGGTATAGGCGACCTTGAAGGTGTTCTCTCAAAGCTTGATTATCTTCAGGAGCTTGGCATCAACTGTATCTGGTTCTCACCTCTTTACTGCTCACCCAATGCTGATATGGGTTATGATATTTCAGACTACAGAAATATTTCTCCGGATTACGGTGACAATGAACTTTTCAAAAAGGTGCTTGATGAAGCTCACAAGCGCGGTATAAAAGTTATTATGGACCTTGTTGTAAACCATACATCAGACGAACATGAATGGTTCAAGCAGGGTATTGATAAAAACAGCAAATATCACGAATATTACCATTGGCGTGACGGCAAGGGCAAGAAGAATCCTAATAACTGGTCTTCACTCTTTGAAGGCAAGGCATGGGAATACAATGCTGAAAACAATCAGTATTATCTCCACATTTTCTCAAAGAAACAGCCCGACCTCAAAATGGAAAATCCCGAAGTCAGAAGAGAAGTTAAGGAAATTATGAAGTACTGGCTCGATATGGGTGTTGACGGTTTCCGTGAAGACGTTATCACATTCACATCAAAGAGAGACGGTCTTCCCAACGGTTTCCCCATTCCTCAGGCATGCGGTATGGAGCATTACAAGGACGGTCCCCGTATTCACGAATTCCTCAAGGAATTCAGAGAAGTGCTTGATGATTACGATTGCTTCGTAGTCGGTGAAGCTCCTCTTATGACTCCTAAGAATGCTCTTAAATATATTGAAGAAAAGCCCGGTCAGGAACTTGATATGATGTTCCATTTTCAGCATATGGAAGCTGACTGTATCTTTATGGATTGCCTTAACAAGCCTTTCAGCCTCATACAGCTCAAGAAAGTTTTTACTAACTGGCAGGATTCTCTTTACGGCAAGGCATGGAATGCTCTCTATATGGAAAATCACGACCATCCCCGTATCATCAACCGTTACGGCAGCGTGAAGTACAGAAACGCATCTGCAAAGTCAATTGCAAACTCATATATGCTTCAGTGCGGTACTCCTTTCATCTATCAGGGACAGGAAATCGGTATGATAAATATTGATCTTCCCAATGTTGAAGATTATCAGGATATCTTTGCTGTCAACAACTCAAAGACTCTTAAGCTTCTCGGTTTCTCTGATGAGAAAATCAAGGAAAGACTCAAGACTTCAAGCCGAGGCAATGCAAGAACTCCCGTTCAGTGGGATGATTCTGAGAATGCAGGCTTTTCAACAGGCACTCCCTGGATGCCTGTTAACCCCTCTTACAAAGACGGCATAAATGCTAAGGCTGAAATGGAAGACCCCAACTCAGTTTATAATCATTACAAGGCTCTTATTAAATTCCGTAAGGAAAATCCCATTGCTGTTTACGGTAAGTATAAGGAATACAACAGATCAAGCAAGGAACTTTATGTTTACGAGCGTACATATGAAGGCAAGAAAATGCTTGTTATCTGTTCATATTCAGAAAAGCCCGTTGCTTTCACAGCTCCTGCAGGCTATGACCTTTCAAAGGGTAAGGCAATTCTCTGCAGCCACGAAAACAATCCTCTTTCTGGAAACGGCTTTACAACAAGACCTTACGAAACAAGAGTATATTACTTTGAATAATACCGATAAAAAGCCCCACTCAACCGGGGCTTTTTATTGAAAGGAAAAGTTATGAATTATCCTGAAAAATTTATCTGTGCATCAAATGAGTATACGACTCTTGATAAACATATTTCTGCACCATATTTCAGAAGAGTGTTTGTTTCTGATTCTGAGACTTCAGCTCATATTCTGATTTCGGCACGAGGATTCTATGAACTGTATCTCAACGGCAGAAAAATCACAAAAGGTGCCTTTGCGCCTTATATCAGCAATCCCGACCATATTGTTTATTATGATGAATACGATGTGAAGATCCGTAAAGGTGAAAATGTTATAGGTATTCATCTCGGTAACGGTTTTCAGAATAATCCCGGAGGTTATATCTGGGATTTTGACAAGTGTGTTTTCCGCTCTTCACCGTCTTTTGCTTTATCTGTAAAATGGACAGGTGCAAACGGAAATGAAGAATATTTTGAATCTGATGAAAGTTTTCTGACTCATCCGTCTCCCGTTGTTTTTGATGATTACCGTTTCGGTGAGCATTATGATGCAAACCGTGAGTCAGAGGGTTGGAATGAAACGGGTTTTGATGATTCCGCCTGGAAAAATGCGATTTTCTCTTCAGCTGTCCGTGGTGAAAAGAGAGTCTGCACCGCTGAGCCGATTGTTGTAACGAAGGAGCTTAAACCGATTGAAATTGTAAAGGAAGATGACGGTTTCCGTTATGATTTCGGTGAAAACTGTGCAGGTGTATGCCGTCTTGAAATAAACGGCAGAAAAAATCAAAAAATTGAGATGATTCACGTTGAAAGACTTGTTGATGATAAGATTTCTTTTGACGGATTATGGTTTTTTATAAATGATGAGCAGTACAGCCACGACCTTGAGCTTCTTCACAGAGATGTTTATATCTGCAAAGGTGACGGTAAAGAGGTCTATACTCCCTCATTTACATATCACGGTTTCCGTTATGTGCTTGTAAAGGGAATAACAGAAGAGCAGGCGACAGAAGATTTGCTCACTTATGTCGTTATGAATTCAGACATAAAGGAAAGAGGCGGTTTTTCCTGCTCTGACGAAATTGCAAACAGACTTCAGGAAATGACAAGACGAAGTGACCTTGCAAACTTCTATTATTTCCCCACAGATTGCCCTCAGCGTGAGAAAAACGGCTGGACGGCAGATGCGGCATTGTCTGCCGAGCATTTTCTTCTGAATCTTGAGGCGGAAACAAGCTACCGTGAATGGATGCGAAATATCTGCAAGGCTCAGGACGATAACGGTATGATTCCCGGTATTGTGCCTACGGGTACGTGGGGATACGGCAGGGGACTCGGTCCTGCCTGGGACTGTGTTCTGGTTTATCTGCCTTACTATGTATATATTTACAGGGGCACAAAAGAAATGATTTATGAATCCGCAAAAACGATTATTTCATATATCCATTTCCTGACAACAAAACGTGATGAAAATGGGCTTGTTGAATTTGGTCTTGGTGACTGGTGCCCCGTTGATAAAGACAATAACAAATTCGATTCTCCGCTTAAATTCACATCAAGTGTTATGTCTTACGATATTGCAAAAAAAGCAGCTTTTCTGTTTGATGTGGCAGGAATGGATATTCATCGTGATTTTGCA
Organism: Acutalibacteraceae bacterium; assembly: GCA_045639185.1. Taxonomy (GTDB): domain Bacteria; phylum Bacillota; class Clostridia; order Oscillospirales; family Acutalibacteraceae; genus UBA1081. The sequence goes on along the minus strand of JAZUCO010000070.1, from coordinate 22,330 downwards.
GAAAGCTTTGCACAGCAGATGAAAAAATCAATAAGAGAAAATCTTATTGATTCTGAAACTATGACAGCGGCAGGAGAGTGCCAGACCTCTCAGGCGATGGCTCTGTATTACGGAATTTTCAATGAAGACGAAAAAGAAAAGGCTTTTGCTCGTCTTCTTGAATTCATCGATGCAAAAAACGGTCATTTTGATACGGGTGTGCTTGGCGGAAGAGTCATTTTTCACGTGCTGGCGCAGAACGGCTATGCAGACAAGGCATACAGAATGATTGTCGGTCCCGAATTCCCGTCGTACGGAAATCTTGTAATGCGCGGAGCAACTTCACTCTGGGAACAGTTTTATGAGGATGTTTCAAGAGTTTCTTCAATGAATCATCATTTCTGGGGTGATATCAGTAGTTGGTTTATTCAGTATCCCGGCGGTATAAGACTCAATCCTACAGGTCGCAATGCAGACGAAGTAAATATTGCACCGGAATTTCTTGAAGACCTTGAAAATGCCAAGGCTTTCCACATTGCCCCTGCAGGTAAAATCAGTACAGAATGGCAAAAAGAAAAGGATTATATAAATCTGACTGTTGAACTGCCTGAAAAAATGAACGGTTCGATAATTCTTCCCGTAGGCTTTGAGTTTATAAACGGTGGAAAAAAAATTCCCGTGAAGTCAGGCACATATAAAGTAAAATGGTGTTGATATTTACGTTTATCAATGATATAATAATTAATCATTAAATAAGGTTAAGGAGATTAATGTAATGAAACATTATTCATCTGTTATTATCGGTCATATTACAATGGACAGAAATGTTGATCACCTCGGCAACGAAATCAGAAGTCCCGGCGGTGCTGTTATTTTCTCATCTGCATCTGCTCACGCACTCGGTCACAATGTTCTTGCGCTCACAAGAGTTGCAAAACCTGATCAGGAAAGACTTTCTGCATTCACTGTTCCTGAAGAGAATATTCTCTGCATCGATTGTGAAAGCTCATCAAATATGTATAATCAGTATTTCACTCCCGATAAAGAGAGAAGAAAGTGTGTATGCACATCAGTCGGTTCACCCTTTGAACCCTCAGATATCCCTGAAGATGTAACTGCAGATATCTTCCATTTCGCAGGTCTTGTTTACGGTGACTTCACAAATGATATGATCAAATCAATGGCAAAAAGAGGTAAAGTTGCTGTTGACGTTCAGGCTTGTCTTCGTCACGTTGACACAGAAAACGGCGGAACAATGTTCTTTGAAGACTGGAAAGATAAAATGGAAATGCTTCCCTATATTCATTTCCTCAAGACAGACGCTGCAGAGGCTGAAATCCTTACAGGTCTTGAAGATAGATATGAAGCTGCAAAGCTTCTTTACTCCTGGGGTGCAAAAGAAGTTGTTATCACTCATAATACAGAAGTTATTGCTTATGATGGCGAAAAATTCTGCTCATGCCCTATTAAGGCAAGAAATCTCAGCGGCAGAACAGGCAGAGGCGACACAACTTTTGCTGCTTATATCAATGAAAGACTCACAAATGATATGGAGTCTTCACTTCTTATGGCTACTGCAACGGTTTCTCTTAAAATGGAGACTCCCGGTCCTTTCAAGGGAACAAAAGCTGATGTAGAAAAGTATATTGAAGAGTTCTATAAATAATGAATCAGTGCGGAAAAATGGTGAAAAATCATTTTTTCGCATTTTTTTTGTTTTTTTTTGAAAAAAGCTATTGACAAAACCGATTTCGTCGTCTATAATAATGCTAACAATAATCATTAACATTAAGGGAGGCGATAAAATGGCAGAAAAAGCAAAACGCTTCAGCCGTAAAAGGGAAGCAATCAGGGAAGTGCTTATGAGCACAACATCGCATCCCACGGCTGAATGGATTTATAACCAACTCAAACTCAAAATTCCTGATCTCAGCCTTGCAACGGTTTACAGAAATCTCGGTGAAATGAAACAGAATGGTGAAGTTCAGTCTGTTGCTTTCTGGGATGGTAAAGAAAGGTTTGACGGTAACGTTAAAAAACACTCACACTTCGTTTGTGAAAAGTGCGGTAAGATAGATGATTTCCATTTTGTTGCACACGATACTGAGATTGATGAATTCGCACAGTCACATTATGACGGCAAGGTAGATTTTCACTCTCTCGTTTTCCACGGCAGATGCAGAGATTGCATCACAGAATAAAGCAGTAACGCGGAAGCGTTCATATAAAAAATAATTAAAAAATTCAATTACTCGGAGGTAATTTATTATGAAAAAGTTTGTTTGTTCAGTATGCGGTTATGTTCACGAAGGCGATTCAGCACCCGAAAAGTGCCCTGTATGTAAAGTTCCTGCAGAAAAGTTCAAGGAGCAGGTTGGCGAAATGAAGCTTGCAGCAGAGCACGAATACGGCATCTATGAAAAGACAGTTGCTAACAACCCCGACATCAGTGCAGAAGATAAGAAATATATTTTTGATCAGCTTATGGCTAACTTCAACGGTGAATGCTCAGAAGTAGGTATGTACCTCTGCATGGCAAGAATCGCTCACAGAGAAGGCTATCCCGAAATCGGTCTTTACTGGGAAAAGGCAGCTTACGAAGAAGCAGAACACGCAGCTAAGTTTGCAGAACTCCTCGGTGAAGCTCTTGAACCCAAGATGAAGGATACAACAAAGGATAACCTTGCATGGCGTGTAGATTGCGAATACGGCGCAACAAACGGTAAGTTTGAACTCGCAGCTTGCGCAAAGAAGAACGGCCTCGATGCTATCCACGATACAGTGCATGAAATGGCAAGAGACGAAGCAAGACACGGTAAGGCTCTCGAAGGTCTTCTTAACAGATACTTCAAGTAATTTAATACAAAAAATTATCGGATGTCCGAAAGGGCATCCGATTATGATATCAAGAAATAATGTTACAGGCAAATTTGTGTAATTTGTCTTGCTTTTGTTGTTTTTGTGTGTTAAGATAGTGCTAACTTTATAAATTTTGGAGATGGTGTAATGAAAAAAGGAAAAGGCTTATCAATTGCCTCAATTGTATGTTTTATTCTTTCAATCGTAATGGTTATTTCAGCATTTGTGTATTATGAAACATCCTCATACTCTTATTATTGGAGTCAGTACAGTACTTGCCGTGACGGATATATTGATTGCATAAATGCAAGAAATCAGTATTATTCTTCATCTTATTTCTATGAAGCTTATGATGAAATGGCTGATGAATATGATGACCTTGCGGATTACTGGCAGGGTAAGATGACAGAAATCGAAGTAATTACTTGGGGTATCGGCGGTACAGGCGGTGCGTTGTTTATTGCATCAATCGTATTGAGAATTGTATCTTCATCTCAGAAGAAAAAGGCTAAAAAAGCTGTTGGCGCAAACGGTCAGATGTATGGACAGATGCCTTACGGTCAGCCCGGTGCAGTTCCCGTAAACGGTTATGCACAACCCAACGGTACATATGCACCTCAGCAGCCCTATGCTGCAGCACCTCAGCAGACATACGCTCCCCAGCAGTATGCAGCTCCTCAGCAGCAGGCATATGCTCCCCAGCAGTATGCAGCTCCTCAGCAGACATATGCAGCTCCTCAGGCGTCCGTTGCTCCTGAAGTTCCTGTTGCTCCTCCCGTTGCTCCCGAAGCAGATGCTGTTACTACAGAAGAATAAACCTTGAATTATCCGTGTTTCTCCGTGTTGGGAAATGCGGATTTTTTTGCTTAAATCGATATTGCGGTTTTTGATTTTATATGATAAACTTTATATATCAATAAGACGGAGAATTATTATGAAAATCGGTTTTACATCAAATTCATTCAGGAATATAAAAGACGTGAGCAGAATTGTTGAAATTGCTGTCGGTTCGGGTGCAGATTGCATTGAGTGGAGCGGAGATATTCACGTTAAAACAGAAGAAGATGCTCAGAGAGTCAGAAATCTTTGTGAAAAAGCAGGAATCAGCATCAGTTCATACGGCAGTTATTACCGTGTAGGCAGTAATGATATGTCTGAGTGGGAAAATGTGTGCAGAATTGCATCTGCAATGAAGACTCAGGTTGTCAGAGTCTGGCTCGGCAGTGAAGACAGCGAAAAAACTGATGAAGAAACATACAAAAAGCTTCTTGAAGAAGTGAAACAGATGTGTGACATTGCAAAAGAGTATTCTGTGATTGTATGTCCCGAATGTCATGACCATACTTTCAACAATAATACAGATGCATTCCTCAGAATGCATAAAGATGCAGAAAAAGACAATTTCAGAACCTATTTTCAGTCACGATATAAAAAGTATGATTATGATATGGACAGAATCTGCCGTACAGTTTCCGTTACCGGATGCGTTCACGTCTCATTCTTTGATATGAACAGGGAACAGTTCCCCAGACTTAAGCCTCAATATATGAAAGACATTCTTTCAAAGCTTATTGAAACGGGGTATGATAAGAGTATTCTTGTGGAGTTTACTTATCCCGGTTTTAAGGCAGGATTTCCGTTTTGTATGAAAAAAGATATCGGCAGATTGAAAAAACTTATAAAATAAAAAATTTTAAGCACGGCATCCAAAAAAGATGCCGTATTTTTGTATACTTTTTCGGAGTAAAGTGTATTGACTGTATATTATAAAAGTAATATAATTATGCTGTATAATTTTTTATATTGTGGCATATTTTACCGACTGAAAGCCTCATTAAGCGTGTAAGGTCAGATATACGGAGTGCCGAAACGTTAAAACAATGCCGCATGCGTGAAAACGCAAAACTTCTTTACAGGAGATGATTATTTAATGAAAAAGACAATGCAAAGAGCATTTGTGGTATTCCTTTTCACAGTAATGCTCGTTTCTTCAATGTCTACAGGCATTTTCGGAATAACATCTTTAGCTGCTGAAGTGGCACTTGACGGCTCACACAAAGCAGTTATTACTGTTCCCGAAACTGTTTATATGACACCTTCAACAGGTGAATCAAAGGTTGGTCAGTATTATGTAAACAATACTATTACCGAGGGTTCATATAAGGTTAACCTTGAGGCATCTGTCAACACAAATGCTTATCTTGGTTTGCAGGTTGAGGGCGCAAAAAAATTTACAGTAGAAATCACAACACTTACATCAGGAATCGGTGACGTTGTAATTTCTGATGTAGGCACAAATACAGGTTCATTTGAGTATTCTGCAAGCTCATCAAATGTGTTTGATTTTAATGCTAACGGTTTTGTGCATTTCCCTGAAGGCTTAGGTCTGTATATCAATGGTACAGGTCTTGCTGCAGGTAAGACAGCTCTTGCTGAGTGGAAATTCACAATTACAATGAATGACGGCTCAACAAGAATTTACTATGCATACTCAACACTTTATGCACCCTATCTTAATCCTGTTGGTGCTGCTACAAAAGTAAAATCAGAAGCTTCCGCAGCTAATGTTTTCTCTCAGACTATAGGTTGGATTTCTGGTGTGCACAGTATTACTGAGAGTTCTGACGGAAGAAGCCCCAACTTTTTGGCTTCATCATCAGGCAAAGGTATGTTGGCTTTCTTAGGTACAAAAAATTCTGCATATGTCGGAAACACACAGGTTTCAGGTGTTAAAGGTACGGCTGGTGATATGTACGCAGTTTATGCGTCAACAACTGCATCAAACAGCTATTTTTATGCAGGTCAGTCCGGAAGTGCTTTGAATGGTAATGAGTCTTCAGAATGGTTTAACGGAGGCACAACTCTTGGTGTTAAATCTTTCGATTATAACAGCAGATCTCAGAATCCCGGTTCTAACTATCTTTCAGTATTGTGTTATTCAAAAGCTTCAGGTAATATTACTATTGATACCAGCCGTTATACTAACCTCAATCAGATTCCCAATCTTGGTGTAGGTTTGTTGGTAACTGATAACGATAATGGTGATATATCTTCATGGTATATTTCTGACTTTTCAGATACATATACATATGGTAAGGTAACAGACTACTGGCAGTCAAAAGAAGGCGACTCAACCAGATATTTCTCTGAACACGGCACAATCCTTGGTGGTCAGTATAATTCAGATTCAGATTACAACAGCAGTTTGTCATCTTCTTACAATGGTTCAGGATTGAAATATGCAGGTTCATGGAACAGAGCACTCAAGTCAGGTTCTTCTGCAACTTATGCAATTAAGACATACCATGGTTCAAGAAACAAAAAGTCTACTCATGCAATGAGCTTTACTTTCACAGATTTGAATGCTACACAGGTTGATAAGTCAGCTCTCCGTAAAATTGTTCTTGAAGGCTCAACTCTTAATGCAGCTAATTATACAGATGCATCATGGCGCAGTTATCAGACAAGTCTCCGCACATTAGCTCAGAATCTTGGAGATCCCACAGCTAAAAATGTTGACACATCTGCAATCACTGATGTAAGAAATAATCTCCAGACAATAGTTACATTCAATGCAAACGGCGGTACTGTAAATGGTTCTGCAACTGTTGCTAACAATGTAACAGTAGGAGCAAATGCTACAATTACAACAAACCTTGCATCTTACACTCCCGTTCGTACAGGTTACACTTTCAAGGGTTGGGCAACAGATGCGAATGCAACAAGCGGTTCAACAGGTTCTGTAACAACAGCTCTTAAACCTACGTTCTATGCTACATGGGAAATTAATAAATATTCTGTTGTTTTCGATAATATGTTCGACTACAGCAAATTTACAATCGGTACAGGTTCACTCACAATTGATGAGAGAACTGATACCGGATTCACAGTTACATCAACAAGCGGTACTGATGCCAACACAGGTTTCAGTTATGCTATTCCCGTAACACCCGGAAAAACATACATATTCTCAGCAGATGTATCTGTTGAACAGGCTGACGGTGATACCAGAGGCTTTGATATGTATATCCATACATTGAATGCAAATCAGGCTGGTGAAACATCTGCTACTGTAGATACTTCCAATGGTGCACACAGAGAAGGCGAGGTATATATTTCCCGTACAGGTCAGACAGGTCAGCAGTCAGGCGCAACAGAGTCTTATATCAGATTTACAACAGGTGAAACAACTGCGTACATTAAAATAAGATTCGATGCTAATACAGCAGGTAATAAACTTACTGTAAATAATATCAGAGTTTACGAAGAAGGAACAGTTGCAGACGGTGTTTCATACACACCTTCTCAGACTGTAACTTACAACAGTGCATTCGGCAATCTTCCTACTCCCACAAGAGAAGGTTACAGATTTGTCGGCTGGTATGATGCAAACGGTAATCAGGTTACAGCTAACACTGTTATGAACAGAACAGAAACTGTTTACCTTACATCAAAATGGGAAGCTACAAAGGTTGTAATTACTTATAATTATGCTGCAGGCGGTTCAACTACTCAGACATATAGCTATGGTGATACAATTGTTCCTCCCTCAAATGCAAGTAAAAATCCCGATGCTACAAACCATTATACATATAAGTGGGAAAATGTTCCCGCAACAGCAACAGGAAACGTAACAATTCAGGAAGTTCTTGTTACTGAAGCTCATAAAGATTATGACTGGAAAGTAACAGCAGAGCCTACATGTACTGCAACAGGTACTCAGAAGCGTGTATGTTCAGTTTGTAACTACTCTGAAACAGCATCAGTTCCTGAAAAGGGTCATACAGAAGCAACAAAGACAGAAAATAAGGTTGTTGCAACTTGTGAAGGTAAGGGCTCATATGATGTTGTTACATATTGTTCAGTTTGCGGAACAACAATTTCCCGTGTAACTGTTACTGAAGATGCTCTCGGTCATACATGGGGCGATTGGGATGTTGAATCTCCCACATGTACAGAAGACGGTGAAAAGGAAAGAGAATGTTCAGTTTGTCACAAGATTGAAAAAGAAGTTCTCGGAAAACTCGGACATACAGATGGCGAAGTTAGAATTGAAAACGAAGTTGACGCAGATTGCGAAAACGACGGCTCATATGATGAAGTTGTTTACTGTACTGTATGTAATGCAGAAGTTTCAAGAAATACAGTAACAGTTTCTGCAACAGGTCATACAGATGGCGAAGTTAAAATTGAAAACGAAGTTGACGCAGATTGCGAAAACGACGGTTCATATGATGAAGTTGTTTACTGTACAGTATGTGGCGATGAAGTTTCAAGAAACACAGTAACAGTTTCTGCAACAGGTCATACAGAAAAAGCTCCCGTTGAAGAAAACAGAACTGAATCAACATGTAAGGTTTCAGGTTCATACGAAAGCGTTGTTTACTGTTCAGTATGTAATAAAGAACTTTCAAGAGAAACAGTTATGCTTCCTCTTGCTGCTCACACATCCGGTGAAGCAGTTAAGGAAAATAACGTTCCTGCAACATGTACTGTAGACGGTTCATACGAAATGGCAGTTTACTGTACAGTATGTAATAAAGAACTTTCAAGAGAAACATTCACAAATACAGCTCCCGGTCATACATCAGGCGCAGTTGAAATTGAAAACGAAGTTGACGCAGATTGTGTAAACGACGGTTCATATGACGAAGTTGTTTACTGTACTGTATGTGATGCAGAACTTTCAAGAAACACAGTTACAGTTTCTGCAACAGGTCATACAGATGGCGAAGTTAAAATTGAAAACGAAGTTGACGCAGATTGCGAAAACGACGGTTCATATGACGAAGTTGTTTACTGTACTGTATGTAATGCAGAAGTTTCAAGAAATACAGAAACAGTTAATAAACTCGGTCACACAGACGGTGAAGTTGTTATTGAAAAAGATGTTCCTGCAACATGTACAGAAAACGGTTCATATGAAGAAGTAGTTTACTGTACAGTATGTAACAAAGAACTTTCAAGAGTTTCAAAGGTTCATACAGCTCCCGGTCACACAGCAAAAGCTCCTGTTGAAGAAAACAGAACAGAATCAAGCTGTACTGTTAAGGGTTCATACGATTCAGTAGTTTACTGTTCAGTATGTAATACAAAGATGTCAAGCACAAAGGTTTATCTTGACCTGGCTCCTCACACACCCGGTACTGCTGTAATCGAAAATAAGGTTGACGAAACCTGTACAGTTGACGGTTCTTATGATGAAGTTGTTTATTGTACAGAATGTCCCGCTGAAATTTCAAGAGATAAGAAGACAATCGATGCTCACGGTCATACAGCAGGTGAAACTGTTGTTGAAAACAGACACGAATCAAGCTGTACAGTAGCAGGTTACTATGAAAACGTTGTATATTGTGCAGAATGTGATGCAGAACTTTCAAGAACAAAGGTTGATCTTGAACTCGCTGCTCACAAACCCGGTGAAGCAGTTAAGGAAAATGATGTTCCTGCAACATGTACTGTAGACGGTTCATACCAGATGGCAGTTTACTGTACAGTATGTAACGGCGAACTTTCAAGAGAAACATTCGCAAATGTTGCTCCCGGTCATACAGCTAAAGAAGCTGCAAGAGAAAATTATATTCCCGCAACATGTAAGGATGACGGTTCTTACGATATGGTAGTCCGTTGTTCAGTATGTAACGAGATTATGTCATCAGAAAGCTTTGTTGAATCAGCAACAGGCGATCACGTATTTGCAACAGAAGTTGAAAGACAGAATGCAACTTGTCTTGAAGACGGTTATGTAATCATGACTTGCGGTTGCGGCACAACCGAAAGAACAACTCTTCCCGCAACAGGTCATACAGCAGATGCTCCCGTTGTTGAAAACAATGTTCCCGCAACATGTACTGTAGACGGTTCTTATGACGAAGTTGTTTACTGTAAGGATTGCGATGCAAAGCTTTCAAGCGAAACAAAGGTAAATGTTGCTCCCGGTCATACTCCCGGTGAAGCAAAAGAAGAAAATGTAAATGCTCCCTCTTGTACAGAAAAGGGTTCATATGACGAAGTTGTTTACTGTTCAGTATGTAACACAGAGCTTACAAGAACAGAAAAAGAAATTGACAAAGTTGCTCACACACCCGGTGAAACAGTTGTTGAAAACAGACACGAATCAAGCTGTACAGTAGCAGGTTACTATGAAAACGTTGTATACTGTACTGTATGTGATGCAGAACTTTTAAGAACAAAGGTTGACCTTGCACTCGCTGAGCACACACACGGTGAAGCAGTTAAGGAAAATGATGTTCCTGCAACTTGTATGAATAACGGTTCATACCAGATGGCAGTTTACTGTACTGTATGTAACGCTGAGCTTTCAAGAACAAATCACGTAAATGTTGCTCCCGGTCATAAAGAAGCTGATGCAGTTATCGAAAATGAAGTTGATGCAACATGTAAGAAGAAGGGTTCATACGACGAAGTAGTTTATTGTTCAGTTTGTGGTGAAAAACTTTCAAGCGTAACAAAGGAAACTCCCGTTGTTCCTCACACACCTGCAGAAGCAGTTGAAGAAAACAGAACAGAACCCACATGTAAGGTTCCCGGTTCATACGACGAAGTAGTATACTGCTCAGTTTGCGGTGACGAACTTTCAAGAGAAACAAAGGAAATCGCTGTTGTTGCTCACACACCTGCAGACGCAGTTGAAGAAAACAGAACAGCATCAACATGTACAGTTGCAGGCTCTTACGACACAGTAATTTACTGTTCAGTTTGCGGCGATGTACTTTCAAGAGTTACAACAACTCTCGAACTTGCTCCTCATACACCTGCAGAAGCAGTTGTAGAAAACAACGTTGATCCTGATTGTGAAAACGAAGGCTCATACGATCTGGTTGTTTATTGTTCAGTATGCGGTGAAAAACTTTCAACCGAAACAATCACAGTTGATGCACTCGGCCACACAGAAGGCGAAGTTGTTTATGAATTCGAAATTCCTGAAGATTGTGTAAACGACGGTTCATACGATGAAGTTGTTTACTGTACAGTCTGCGGTGAAGAACTTTCAAGAAACACAGTAACAGTTCCTGCTACAGGTCATACAGAAGGCGCAGTTGTTATTGAAAACGAAGTTGCACCTGATTGCGTGAACGACGGTTCATATGATGAAGTAGTTTACTGTTCAGAATGCGGTGAAGAGCTTTCAAGAGAAACAAAGGTTGATCCTGCAACAGGTCATACACCTTCAGAAGCTGTAAAAGAAAATGAAAAGATCGGCAGCTGCGTAGTTGGCGGTACATACGAAAGCGTTATCTACTGTGCAGTCTGCGGTGAAGAAATCAGCCGTGAAGAGGTTGTTGTAGCAGAAGGTACACATACTCCCGGTACAGCAGTTATCGAAAACGAAGTTGAAGGCACTTGTGTAATTCCCTCATCTTATGAAAGAGTTATTTACTGTACAGAATGCGGCGAAGAAGTAAGCCGTATCAAGGTTACAGGTTCAACAATCGCTCATAAACTCGGTCTTGCAGTTAAAGAAAATGTTGTTGCTGCAACTTGTACAACACCCGGTACATACGACCATGTTGTATACTGTTCTGTATGTAATGAAGAAATAACAAGAACAACAGTAAGTGTTGGCGCAAAGGGTCACACAATCGTTGCTGATCCCGCAGTTGCTCCCACTTGCGAAAAGACAGGTAAGACACTCGGTTCACATTGTTCAGTATGCGGTGAAGTAATCGTTGCTCAGGAAACAGTTCCTGCTCCCGGTCATACAGCAGTTACAGACAGAGAAGTTGAACCCACTTGTACACGTACAGGTAAGACAGAAGGCTCACATTGCGGAGTTTGCGGCAAGGTACTTGTTGCTCAGGAAACAGTTGCAGCCCTCGGACATCTTGACAACGATAACAACGGTATCTGTGATATCGATGGCAGAGATGTAAACGATATGAATCCCGATTATGATTCAGATAACGGTCTCGGTGTAAGCCCCGACCACAGCGGTAACGGTTCACACAACGAAAATCTGTGTGATGATTGCGGAAGAGAACATACAAACTTCTTCTCATCAATTATCTGCTTCTTCATCAGAATCATGAGATTGTTCGGAATCAACGTTAAATAAGTAAATTTCCGGTGAGATTAAAGTCTCACCGGATTTTTTTATGCTCAGAATAGTGTATTTTATGTTGCTTTGCAGAATCGTCCAGAATGTAACGGTTCGGATATGAACAAGGAATATTATTCTTCGCTGAAAGCCGTTTATAAAGGCTTCTGGGGGCTTATTCTGAGAGTTTTATAATGTGGTTGTCTGAATAGAGTGAAGAATAACAAAACAGACACAAAAAAGAGGTACCCTCCGTGAGGAGAGTACCTTATTTTTCTTGATTTATTGTTTGTTTATGCAGGGAGGAAGCCGAATATCTTCTGGAAGAATGCTTTTACCTTTTCTGCAAATTCACGAAGGAGCTGAACGAATTTTTCCCAGCCTGAAAGTTCACGGTAGCCTGTGAGTGTAACATTGTTGTCTGCGGGTGATTCGTCTATTGTGAACTGAATTACAAGGGGACGGAGAACAACTGATACAACAAGGTCAATGCCTTCAATTCTCTTGATTGAAGAGCCTGCAAAACCGAGAATGTTGTCAGGTACTGTGTTGCCTGTGAGAGTGAGTGCAAACTTAAGTACTGTTGTGTAATCTTCTGCTGAAAGGTCTTCAAGACAGTAGCAGAGAACGGTTGAAACAGCATTTGTGAGAAGCTGAACTTCTGTTGAGTTTGCTGCGAAGTTTTCATCGCCTGTGCAATGTGCCTGATAAAGAGTGATTGCAAGGTCAATGAGGTCTGTGTAGTTGCTTGCGGGAAGAGTCTTGCCGTATTTTGCAGCTACGTCCTTGAGTGAGTTGCCGTTTTTGTCTGCTGTGTAGAAAGGCATTGATGCAACTTCGCTGAGCTTGTTGCCGAGAGACTTTATAATTCTGCACATATCGGGATTTGTTGCTTCATCGAGTTTGAGGAGCTTGATGAATGAAGCTGCGTTGAGATAGCTTGTGAATGTGGTGCGAAGCCCTGTCCACATAACCTTTTTGGTGTATTCTGTGAAGTTTGTTTCTGCAAGAGTCATTGCTTCTTCAGAAAGACCTGCAGGGAAGAGAGCTGTGTCAACTTTTTCAATTCTCTTTTCTTCAAATTTAACGTCTTTGCCGAAAGTTACTTTTCTGTACTGGCAGGGATAACCGTTGATTGAGTTTGTAACAACATCATAAATAACGTTTCCGTTTGCTGATTTGAAAGATGCGATATCCTGGTCGTGAGTGTGGCCTGTAAAAATGAATTTTACGCCTGCATCTGCAAGAATTGTCTTGAGGCTTTCATCTTTAACAAGTGCAGAACCGTGAATTACGCTGCCGAAAATGAAATGTTCAAGAAGATTGTGATGCATCATTGCAATAACTTTTTTGCCGTCAGCCTTTGCTGCATCAAGCTGTGTCTTTACCCATTCAATGAGTGCAGCATCAACTGCGGGATAGCCTGTAACGGGGTCATTGCTGTCGATTGCAAGAAGTCTGTAGCCGTTTTCAAGGTCTGCAACGTATGAAGCAGTTGCTGTGTCGTTTGCGATTGCTTCGTTGTAACCGAAATCAGCATAAATTGATTTGAATTCAGCAACAGTTGTCTTCTGATAATCGTGATTACCTGCAACAACATAAACCTGCTTGCCTGATTCTTTTTCGAATTCAGCAAGTTTTTCAGCCATAAGCTCGTGCTCTGATGTGAGTCCTGCGTCTGCAAGGTCACCGGGAAGAATCACAATGTCTGCATCACTTTTTGCTTCGTTTTCAAGGAATGCTGTGATGATTGCATTTGATTCAAGAATGAGCTGACCTGATGAGGGGACGTGTGCCCAGGGGTTAGCTGTTGTGTTACCCTTAAAATCAGTGTAAGCTTTTGCGGAGAGGTGAAGGTCATTTGCAACAATTACTTTAAGTTCATCTTCTGCAGCATAAACACCGATTGATGTAATGCCCATAATCATCAGAATACAAAGAAGAACAGATATAAGTTTTTTCATGTGAAGTCTTCCTTTCTTTTTTTATAGAAAAATCTATGATATCATTCTATCGCAGAATAATATCATTGTCAATAATGTTTGTCTGATAAAACAAAAAAACACCCGTCATTTGACGGGTGAAAAGTTCATTTATTTTATAACAGCCATTTCATAAAGTTTTGCTACCGAATCGCCCTTTGTCATACTTGATTTCAGACCGTATTCGGAAAGAGTGCTGAAAGCACAGATGATACCGACCAGGATTCCGTAAATGCCGGGGCTGACAATTGTTGCTGATTTGAAAAGTGTCAGCGCAAGGGTGATAGAAGAAACACTGTCATCCGGACCGAATTGAGTACCGTTGCCGGAAACATAACCGTTTGCAGCAGCCCATATACAAGCTGCATCATCAGTATCTGTGAAGGGATTTGCTGTTGTTACTTCGGGATATCCTGCAAAAGCATAGAGAGACTGTGCAAGCTCAGCCTTTGTGAAAGCATTGTTTACACCGAATTCAGTTTCTGAAACACCGGGAAGAATGTTATTCTTGTAGAAATGATAAACTCCGTTATAAACAGTGTTTCCGGGTGTAACATCTGTATAGGGAAGAGATGCATCGGGAAGAGCTTCAAGGATTCTGTTTGCAATGTGCTGATGACCTTCTGCTGTGGGATGGTATGTAACACAGATTGTACCTGCTGTATCAACAAATGTGTAACCGTATTTCTTTGCACCGTCTTTCATAGGAACGTTTGCAAGATCAACGATCATCTGACCGATATTGAGCTTAGCTTCGTCTGCTTCATCAACGATAAGGTCTTCTTCTGACTTGATTGCATTGTCAAACATACCGATAACAAGAAGTGTTACGTCGGGATTGAGTGCAAGTATATCTCCAATCATAATGTTCCAGTTGACAAAGAAGTTGTTAATACCTCTTGCAAGGGCTACGGGAATAGTTTCAAGAAGAGTGGGAAGGGCGCTCATTGTGTTTGCAAGCTCAACTACCTTGTCAATTGTTTCGCCAAGGTCTCCGGCTTCCGAACCGATTTTTCTTAAAGCCTCAACAAGAACGGGATTGATACCTTTTTCTTCCATAACGTCTGCAAGAATCCATGTAAGGACTGTGCCGAAATCGTTACCGCCTACGCCGAGAGTGATAAGATCAGCTTCTGCAATGTTCTTGCGGAATGTGGGAATTCTTGCCTTCATAACTTCGAAATCTTCTGTGTCATGGAACATATAGTCATCGGTATAATCAAAATCATCTTCAAGCATATAACGCATTTCGATTGTTCTGAAACCGGGGCAAGCCATGGGAATAAGCTCTGCACCGAGAGCATCAGCTACAAGGTCTGAATATGAACCTTCAACACGGATGAATTCTGTGGGAAGATAAAGAATATCATCATGACCGCTTGCAACGCTGTCGCCGAGAAGAACATATTTTTCGTATTCAAAATATGTTTTTTCAGCAGAAGCAAAACATACAAATGTGCCCGCAAGGAGAGTAAGTGTGAGAAGTATTGCCAATGATTTCTTAATAAAGTTTTTCATTTTGTGGCCTCCGTATGAAATGTTTAATATTGTGTACAAGTTAACAGAAAATGATGATTATGTCAATAGGAAAACTATAATTTTTTATATAATATATAAAATAATTAATTTTATTTTTATTGAATTACTTATCAAAATGTGATAATATCAAACTATCAATTAAAAAGCAGGTGTTAAAATGAAAATACCATCATATCACAAAAGTCTGGATGTTCTGCATTACGGTACGCTGAAACCCAGAGCATATTTCATTCCCTATGATTGCCTTGATGATGCTCTTTCAGGTGACAGAGGTAATTCTGCATATTTTACATCTCTCTGCGGTGATTGGAATTACAAGTTCTATGAAAGCTATGAGGATGTGGATTTCGGTTTTACCGCTGAAGATTTTGATTATGCGTCACTTCCCGAAGTGCCCGTACCCGGCAATGTTCAGTTATATAAAAATGTAGAGCACGACAAACCACTTTATTCAAACCTTTATTATCCGTTTTCTGTAGACCCGCCTCACGTGCCTGATGAAAACCCCTGTTCATTGTTCATGAAAGAATTCTTTGTGAACGATGAAATGGCAGAGAGAGATAATATTCTCACTTTTGAGGGTGTTGCATCCTGTTTCTATCTGTGGATAAACGGTCAGTTTGTGGGCTACAGCCAGATAAGTCACGCAACAAGCGAATTTGACATTACAAAGTTTGTTCACAAGGGTGTGAACAAGATTGCTGTTCTTGTTGTGAAATGGTGTGACGGCTCATATCTTGAAGATCAGGATTTCTTCCGTCTTTCAGGAATTTTCAGAGAAGTTTATATTCTTTCAAGAAATAAAATCCGCCTTGAAGATGTTTATATCAGACAGAGTTTCAATGATGATTTCACCTCTGCAACTCTTGCTGTCGAATGCACACTCAACGGCAAAACAGGTGTAAGCTATGGTCTTATTTCACCTGCAGGATATGTTGTCAATAACGGTGACAGCGATTCTGCACATTTTGAAGTGACAATTGAGAATCCTCTTATGTGGAATGATGAAAAACCGCATCTTTACACATTGTTCCTGACAGTTGAGGATGAAATCATACCTTTCCCCGTTGCTCTTTGTAAAAAAGAAATCAAAGACAAGAAGCTTCTTATCAACGGTGTTGCTGCAAAGCTCAGAGGTATCAACCGTCACGATTCAACAGAAAACGGTTATGTTGTGACTGTTGACGATATGAAGAAAGACCTTTTAATGATGAAGAGAGCAAACGTCAACTGTATCAGAACATCTCATTATCCCAATGATCCCCGTTTTGTGGAACTTGCTCAGGCACTCGGTTTCTATCTTGTAAATGAAGCAGATATTGAAACTCACGGTATGGGTTGGAATACAGACGAAGACTGGGATTGGTTCCGTTGGACAATGCTTTCAACTGTTGATGAATGGGAATCTGCTTATGTTGACAGAGCTGAACACCTCTTCGAGCGTGACAAGAATCAGGGCTGTGTTGTTATGTGGTCACTCGGCAACGAAAGCGGTTGCGGCAAGAATCACCGTGCAATGAGAAATTACATCAAGTCTCGTGATAACAATGCAATTGTTCATTACGAAAATGCACATCTTGAATTCAAGGCTGTTCCCGAAGGTGAAAATTTTGCAGATATTTCTGATGTTGAAAGCCGTATGTATTCAGGATATAACTACACAGAGGGATATCTTAATAATGAAGAATACGAAAAGCCTTTCTACTGGTGCGAATATGTCTGCTCAATGACAACAGGTGATGTTCACGAATACTGGAAGCTTGTTGATAAATATGAAAACCACACAGGCGGCTGTATCTGGGAATGGAGCGACCACGCTGTAAGGATCGATGATGAAAACGGCAATGCACATTATTATTACGGTGGTGACTTCGGTGAGTATCCTCACAACGGTATCTGCTGTATCGACGGTCTTGTTTTCCCTGACAGAACACCCCGTCCCGGTTATTATGATATGAAAAAGGTCTATGAGCCTTTCAGAGGAGAGTATAAAGACGGTGTCCTCAAGGTAAAGAGTGTAAGATATTACACAGACCTTTCAGACCTTTATATTGAATGGAAAGTTGAAAGCAACGGTGTTGTGATTCTTTCAGATAAGATTGAGACTCTTGATATTGATCCTCAGTCAGAAAAGGAATTCACACTCTGGGGTATTGATAACTTTGAATATACAGGTGACACATTCCTTACTGTCTCTGTAAAACAGAAAAATGACACTCTCTGGGCAGAAAAAGGCTATGAAGTCGGCTTTATGCAGTTTGAGCTTGAAGCTAAAGAGAATGTATGTGAAAATGTTGAACAGAACCTTGTATGCAATGATTCTGACCGTTATGTAACAATCATCTGCGGTACAAACGAATATGTTTTTGATAAGTCATACGGCAGAATTAAATCAATAAAGAGAAACGGTGAAGAGATTCTTGAAGCTCCTTCAGCATTCAAACTCTGGAGAGCACCCAGCTACAATGTAGGCTCATCACCTGCCTGGTATGCAAACAATCTTCATCATGTTTATCAGAAGACTTACTCTGCTGATGTTGAAAAAGCAGAAAATGCAGTTGTTATCAGAACAAAGATTGCTCTTGGCGGACCTGCAAATCCTCCCGTTATAAAAGCTGATGTTGATTATATCTTCAATAACGACGGCACATTCTCAGTTGAAATCGACGGCAAAATCAAAAAAGAAGCTCCCGTTCTTCCCAGAATCGGTATGGAGCTTCGTCTGAGAGAAGATTTTGAAGATATCCGTTATTTCGGTCTGGGCAAAACAGAAACATATCCCGACAGATACAAGGCTGCAAGATTCGGTGAGTACGAGCTTACTGTTACTGAAAACTATGTGCCCTATATCAGACCTCAGGAAAATTCTTCTCACTTTATGACAAGAAGAGTTGCTGTAGGTAAAAAGGGCGGAAGTGCAATCAAGGTGAAAGGTTACGGCATTGCAGACTTTATGTTCAATGCATCTCACTTCTCTGCAGAGCAGCTGACAGAAAAGAAACATCATTTCGAACTTGAAAAAGAGCCTTACACAATTCTTAATCTTGACGGCAGATTTACCGCTCACAGCGAGAATCCCGAATTCAATAATGACGAAAATAACCGTGTTATTGACGAAAAAGAATTTAAGTTCGGCTTTGAATTTGAAGTTTCAGAATATTAATTGAAAAATAAGAGAAAATGCGGAAAATTTTCTGCATTTTCTTTTTTTATGCTTGACAATCGGGAATTTAAGAGCTATACTGTTGCCATCTTCTTCATTACTATAAAGAGATATAGGAATGAAGTGATAAAGAAATGAAGAAGGCGATATTTATGGCAATCAAAATTATTCTGTTGGTACTGTTTTTTGCAAGTATGATAGGCGTAGGCCTGCATTGCCGCAAAAATGCAACAGACGTTAACGGATTTGTTCTCGGCGGAAGAAGTGTCGGTCCATGGCTTACAGCTTTTGCGTTCGGTACATCTTATTTCTCAGCAGTTATCTTCATCGGTTATGCAGGTCAGTTCGGCTGGAATTTCGGGCTTGCATCCACCTGGATAGGTCTCGGCAATGCATTTATCGGTTCACTTCTTGCCTGGGTAATTCTCGGCAGAAGAACAAGAGTTATGACTCAGCACATTGATTCAAGAACTATGCCTGATTTCTTCGGTAAGCGATATAATTCCGAATCTCTCAAAATTGCGGCATCGGTTATAGTTTTCATATTTCTTATTCCTTACACAGCTTCACTTTACAACGGACTTTCAAGTCTTTTCAGTATGTCATTCAATATTCCGTACTATGTATGTATTATAGTTATGGCTGTACTTACCTGTGTATATGTTGTTTTCGGCGGTTATATGGCAACTGCTGTCAACGATTTTGTTCAGGGGATCATAATGCTTGTGGGTATTGTGGCAGTTATAGCAGCTGTTCTTAAATCAAACGGAGGTTTTACAGAAGCTGTTATCAGTCTTTCACAGATTGAAAATTCAACCTCTGAAATGACCGGATCATTTGCTTCATTCTTCGGTCCAGATCCGCTTTCATTGCTGTTTGTTGTTATTCTTACATCACTCGGCACCTGGGGGCTTCCTCAGATGGTCGGCAAATTCTATGCAATCAAGAATGAAGATTCAATCAAAAAAGGTACAATTATTTCAACATTATTTGCTATTATCGTTGCAGGCGGTTGTTACTTCCTGGGCGGTTTCGGCAGACTCTACGGTGAAATGCCCGGAATCGTAAGCGAAAGCGGCAAAGTTGCTTTTGACAACATTGTTCCCACAATGCTCAGCACACTTTCACAGTATGTCTGGGGTGACATTATCATTGCAGTTGTGATTATTCTTGTTCTTGCTGCATCAATGTCAACTCTTTCATCTCTTGTGCTTACTTCAAGCTCAACTCTCACACTTGATGTTATCAACAGAAAAGAAAATATGGACGAAAAGAAGAAACTTCTTGTTATGAGAATTTTTATTGCATTCTTCGTTGCTGTTTCTGCTGTTATTGCGATTGTAAAGGATATGTTCGGATTTACATTCATCGCTCAGATGATGGGTGTTTCATGGGGTGCTCTTGCAGGCTCATTCCTCGCTCCATTCCTTTTTGGTCTTTACTGGAAAAAGACAACAAAGGCATCTGTATGGTGTTGTTTTGCATTCGGCATCACAGTTACAATTGTTCAGCTTCTCGTTTCTTTCGGCACAATAACATTCACAAACGAAATTCTTTCATACCTGTTTGCATCATCAATCAGAAGCGGTGTTGTTTCAATGGCAGGCGGACTGATTGTTGTTCCCGCAGTAAGTATGTTTACTCCCAAGATGAGCAAGGCTGAAGTTGAAGAGAAGTTTGCAGGTTACAACAAAAAAGTGCTTGTATCTGTCAAAGAAACTCTTGAAGAAAAATAATTTTTAATAAGATATCTGATTTTTTCGCTTGAATTTACAATAAAGGACTCTGTCTTCGGACAGGGTTCTTTATTTTTTCATAAAACACTTGACAAAACGAGAATAATCGTATATACTACTGTTATTCTTCATCGCTATAAAGTAATGATGTGATGAATTGACAAAAACTGTTGTAAGTTATACAATCTATAAGTTGTCAAAAAAGAAAATTAATTTTCAGGAGCAGAAAAATGCCTATTACAGAATTTCTCGAAAGAAATGCAAGACTTTACCCCAATGATGTGAGTCTTGTTGAAATAAATCCCGCTAACCAGCCCGAAAGAAATATTACATGGAGAGAATATAATCTTATCGAAGCTTCAGAGTCAGAAAAATACCGTCGTGAAATGACATGGCGTGAATTCGACGTAAAAGCAAACCGTTTTGCAAACTTCCTTTTTACAAGAGGAATCAAAAAGGGTGATAAGGTTGCAATTCTTCTTATGAACTGTCTTGAGTGGCTTCCCATTTACTTCGGTATTCTCAAGACAGGTGCTCTTGCAGTGCCTATGAACTACCGTTATGCGGCTGATGAAATCAAATACTGTGCTGACCTTGCAGACGTAAGAATGCTTGTTTTCGGACCTGAATTCACAGAGCGTGTAACTGCGGTAAAAGATGAAATGAACATTGATGACTACTTCTTTGTTGGTACACACGATGAAACACCTGCTTATGCAGATAACTATGCAGAAATGACATACTACTGCTCAACAATCGTTCCTCCCGTTGAAATCAGCGATGAGGATTATGCAGCAATCTATTTCTCATCAGGTACAACAGGTTTCCCCAAGGCTATTTTACATACTCACGCAGCTCTTGTTCATTCCTGCAAGGCTGAACAGAATCACCATTCTCAGACAAGAGATGACGTTTTCCTCTGCATTCCTCCTCTTTACCACACAGGTGCAAAAATGCATTGGTTCGGCAGTCTTCTTTCAGGCAGTAAGGCAGTTCTGCTCAGAGGTGTCAAGCCCGAATGGGTGCTTCAGGCTGTTTCAGAAGAGAAAGCCACAATCGTTTGGCTTCTTGTGCCCTGGGCTCAGGATATTCTCGACTCAATTGACAGAGGCGACATAAATCTTGATGATTACAGAATCTCTCAGTGGAGACTTATGCACGTTGGTGCTCAGCCCGTTCCTCCCAGCCTTATCAAGAGATGGAAGACAATATTCCCCAATCATCAGTATGATACAAACTATGGTCTTTCCGAATCAATCGGCCCCGGCTGCGTACATCTCGGTGTTGAAAATATTCATAAAGTCGGTGCAATCGGTGTTGCAGGTTACGGCTGGCAGACAAAGATTGTTGACGAGCACAGAAATGAAGTTGCTCAGGGCGAAGTCGGTGAACTTGCTGTCAAGGGCGAAGGCGTTATGAAGTGCTATTACAAGAATCCCGAAGCATCAGCAGAAGTTCTGACAAGTGACGGCTGGCTTCTTACAGGTGATATGGCAAGAATGGATGAAGACGGTTTCATTTACCTTGTTGACCGTAAAAAGGACGTTATCATCAGCGGTGGTGAAAATCTTTACCCCGTTCAGATTGAAGATTATCTCAGAGCTTACGGCAAAATCAAAGACGTTGCAGTTATCGGTCTTCCCGATAAGAGACTCGGTGAAATCGCTGCTGCTGTCATTGAAATCAAACCCGGTATGACTTGTACGGAAGATGAAATCAATGATTTCTGTGAAGAACTTCCCAGATACAAGAGACCTAAGAAGATTATCTTTGCTTCTGTTCCCAGAAATCCCACAGGCAAAATCGAAAAGCCCAAGCTTCGTGAGATTTACTGCGGTGAAAGACTTGTTGAAGCTCAGACGACAAACTAAACAATAATTTAGCGAAGCAGAAATTAATTGATATATCGTAGGGGCGATGATTCATCGCCCGGCACGAAAGTGCTTTTCCGTAAGGAAAATTAACGGCAAAGCCGTTCTGCTGCGCAGCGGGCGTTAGATTAACGCCCCTACAA
>JAZUCO010000069.1:0-5189 GCA_045639185.1 Acutalibacteraceae bacterium | reverse complement strand
ACCGTAATTGTATGTAGTGAGATATTCTCTGATCATCTGCCATTCCTGATCAAGGCTGTTTTCTGTGATATCACCAACGATCATAAATGCATCCTGATTTGTTTCTGCATTGTTGATATCCTGAAGAACAAGATCTAAATAAATTCTGTTGTAGTTCATCACGTTAACCTGAGAGTCACCGATAACATTGAATGTTACGAGAACTTCGTCGGGTTCAAGTGCTGTGATAGGATCATCTGTGGGAGGCGCAGCGAACTGACCTGAACTCATAAGTATTGCGAGAATGAGAGACATAAGTTTCTCAAGACCTGTAAGAATCAGCTGAATCGCTGCTGATAAAGTAATATTCATTTTTTAACACCTTTTCCTTTTATAATTTCCGTTTGACAAAACGGTTAATTTTTATCAGAATGTCTGAATCTGTGCACCGACTCTGAGGATAAGACGAGCATCCATTGCTGAAATACCTGCTTTTCCGTCGCAGTCACCTGCAAGAACAATGATATCTGTTTTTGCATCAAGCTGAGCCGCTACACGAAGAACTGCACGAGCATCAAGTGCATTTACCTTACCGTCACAGTTAACGTCACCGAAAATTGAGATTGTGTATGCAAGGTCTGACTTTTCAGCCTTAATAACACAGCCTGTAACAACCTGCTTGTCTTCTGCAAGGGCTGTGCCCTTTGAATCATTGATAACCCAGTTGCCTGAAACAACTGCACCGAGCATTTCACCGCTCTTTACTGATTTCTTAACGTAAACAGTTTTTGTTTCGTTATTAACTACATAAGCATCATCATTGAAACTGATTGAAACATCAATTTTTTCATCACAACGTGAACATTCACCGTTTTCATCAAAATCGTGACCCTGTGCTTCTGTTATATCTTTTGTAGCTGTGTCGCTGCAAACTTTACATGTGTAAACTGAGAAACCGCCTTCTGTACAAGTGGGAGCTGTAACAACGACGTTGTAATCGTGGTCTGCTACAGGAGTCTTGTCTGCCTGATATGAATCACCGCAATCCTTACAAGTGTAAGTTGTGTATCCTTCTGCTGTACAAGTTGCTGCTGTTACAGTTTTGTTGTAATTGTGCTCTTTCACAGGAGTCTTGTCTGCTTCATAAGAATCACCGCAGACCTTACAAGTGTAAGTTGTGAAACCTTCTGCTGTGCAAGTTGCATCTGTTACAACTTTGTTGTATTCGTGATTGCCTGATGCACCGATTACATTACCCTTTGAAACAACTGCGTTACAATCAAGACAGATGATATCGCCTGTGTAACCCTTTTCTTTACAGGTTGCTTCTTTTACATCAACAATCTTTGTTTCGCCTTTGTGGTTATTTGCATCAACGGGGATTTCAACTTCATCACCTCTGCCGCAAACGCTACAACCTTTGAGCATTGTACCTGTTTCTTTACAAGTTGCAGGAGTAAGGACTGTATCTGAGTAAACGTGAAGCCCTACAGATGCAGAAGCAGCATTGATTGATGTTTTTGCATTGTTCATCATAAGAACTTTGCTTTCAAAAGTGAAAACTGCATTATCCTGCTGATCTGCAACGTTGAATCTGATTTCACCGAAATCATATACGCATACACCGATTGATGTTGAGTAAGGAACATAATTCTCTGCCATAACTGCAAAGTTGATTTTTCCGCTTTCGTGAACAGCTGCAACTGCAATGCCCTTTTCGGAATTATATACTGTCTCTGTTGATTCGGGAACAACTGAATTGCTGTATGTGAGAGTGAAGTTACCTGCATTGAAATTAGCCTTGTTGTAAACCATCTTAAGTTTAACAACAACCTGCTTGTTAACAACATCAAGACTTGCATCTGCAATAAGTTTATTCTGAGGGAATGCACAGTTTATAGAATTCTTCAAGCAATATTCATACGCATATGTACCATAGTTACAAGTAATTTTAAGTCCTGAAACACCTGAGAATGCACCGCTACCGATGCTTGTAACAGTATCAGGTAATGTAACTGCTGAATATTTTGTATTCTTGAACGCATTTCCATTGATTGTTTTAACAGAATTGGACATTGTAACCTTTGTAAGAGCTGAACAGCCTTCAAAAGCTGAATTACCGATACTTGTAACTGAGTTGGGAATTGAAACTTCTGTTACTTTCTGGAAATTACTGAATGCATAGTTACCGATTGATGTAACACCGTTATTGATAACAATCTTTGTTGCCTGTCTGTAAATATATCCGACGAGAGCAGCACGGTATTTTGTAAAGTCACCGGGAGTTGAGCCGTAATTGCCCATTGTACCTGAGCCTGATATAACAACTGTCTTATCTTTTGAATCATAAGACCATTTGACATTACCACCAAGACTGCCGCTGTAACTTGCAGCTGAAGCTTCAACTGCGAACAGCTCTGTAATGTCTGACACAGGCATATATACTGCTGTCATAAGTACAACCATTATAACGGCAATACATTTAAGAAAACCTTTTTTCATAATCGCAAGTCCTCCTATTTTCACATATATATTATATAATAAAATAAAGTAAGCAAAAAGTCAATAAAATCAAGAAGTTTTCTTTTTAGGAGAAGTGATTATTTTCCAGAGTTTACCCGTATATTTTTCAAATATCCATGCCATAGGTACGGTTACTGCAATACAGAGCACGAAATACAGATAAACATTGAAATCTGCCACTCCGATTGCTTTGAAAACAATCATCGGTATACGCTGGAGAATGTAAAGCCCGAAAAGGTTTTTGCCGCACCACATAAGAATTTTGTTGTGGAAAGAAACTCTCATTGACATTACAACAACAAAAGCTGTGAAGAACAGCATATTGAGTTCTGCATACACAAAGCCCTTGCTTCTGTTCATCATAAAATACAGCGTTCCTGCTGCCGTAACAATAAAGAACAAACCGTAAACAATAAGATTCTTATTTACTATTTTGTCGATTTTATCTTTAAGCAATGAATACCATATACCGCAGGCATAACAGATTATTGTGTCATACCACCACATATCCTTGAGCTTAAAATAGCCGAGAACAAAAACATATGCAAGACAGCCGAGTGTGACAAATACTGCTGACAAATAATTGAAAACTGACTGCGAACACTTTTTTGTGATAAGATAACAACATCCGAATGCAACAAAAGTAATCAGATATGCCATAACTACAGCAAAAATATACCAGTTACTGTTTTCTATTGCATCCCAGGCAAGGAGTGAAAGCACATATCTCCTGACTGTGAACACTTTGCCGAGACATAACTGCATAATTGCAAAAAGAACAATTGCTATATCAAACCTGAAATATGTACCGAGAATTCTTGTAAGCGGTATTTTGCGTACATAACCGATACCTTTTTTTCTGATTGATTCCATTACACCGTAACCTGAATAAAACAGGAACAATGTAACCATTCCCTGACCGATATACTTGAATATCTGAACATAGTAAGCTTCAACAGGTGAAGAAAAAGTGACATAGCTGTTGAAATGGCTGAAAAATACAATCAGAATAAAAATACCCTTGATTGACATCGTCTTTTCAACAGACATATAGTCTGTCATATATTTTTCTCCGTTTTTCGGTCTGAGCTGTACTTTATAAAGACACAAAAGGACAAAAAGTCCGAAAAATACAAACATCATAATTTTCTGCTCCGTTTTATAAACTCATCAATATGTTTCTGTTTGAATTCGTCAGTATAATCATAACCCCAGAGATGCTTTATACCCTCAAAATTCTCTGTTGTTTCATCGGGAAGAATCTCTGCACTTCCCTTTTTGTAAGGAAGTGTGAGAATCACAGTACCGTTTGCAGAAATATAAAACTCCTCTGCATATGCCTTTGCAACATTGTTTGCAGGAATATGATTCTCTTCATTGATTTTGATTTCAGTATTTGGGCAAAGCACAACGGGTGCTTTTGCGTACTCATAGAACTTTTCTGATGTGCCGTGATGACCGTGATGAGAAAGCTGAAGAATATCGCACTTCAGATAGTCACCGTATCTCTCTTCAAGCACAACACTTGATTTATCACTTGCATCACCTGGAAGAAGAATCTTCTGCCCTTCTGCTTTTAGCATAAGGACAGTTGATGAGTTGTTATAATCTGTGCAGGGTTCGGGCCATACATCCTCATGAGTGCAGAGGACTTCAAACTCAAGGTTGCCCACAAAGAAATGCTGACCTGTGTGAAGTTTTACAACGGGGATACCGCTCTTTGCAACCTCTTTATAAAAATAACTACGGTAATATTTACCCTCACCATCCCATTTTCCGTTGTCGGGGTGAGCATCGTCAATGAAATTGTAATAGAATCTGTCAATAACGGTATCTGCCATATTGTAACGCAGATAGTCTGTACACTTACAGATATGGTCATCGTGACCGTGGCTTATAAACCAGCCTGCAATATGAATTTTTTCATTTTCAGGAGTCATTGACCTGAGGAAATCGTGAAGTCTTTCATTATCACGAACAGAGAAGAAATGTGCGCTGTCAATAACAAAAAAGCTGTTGTCCTCACATCTTATGATGTAACACATACCGCAGTCAATAAGGCTGTGGTCGGTTTCAAACTGAATAAGCTGTGTGGGACATACACTCTTTGTTTCTGAAGGCTCTGTCTGTACACCGCAGGTGTAATTATCTGCAACAAGTCTCACAGATGCTGTTGCAGGATTAAAATAATACTGCAGCGTGAGAGACTCTTTTTTTAATGTAAAGTGAATATTTCCCGCTATATCGTGTCTCTGCACAACAACAAAGCCTGACTTTTCAAGCTCTGCTTTGTAAGAAAGAAAATATTCAACTGTGCAATTATCATAAATACGCATAAAAGCACCGTCACCGCAGTAATATTCCGCGGTGTCGGCACTTGAATCAAAACAAGGTAAATTGTTAAAAATATCCATAATCATAACCTGCAAATCCTACTGTAATTTTGCTGCAATACGCAAAACCACACGTGCATCAATAGCTGTAACTTTTCCGTCCTGATCG
This sequence comes from Acutalibacteraceae bacterium, assembly GCA_045639185.1. GTDB lineage: Bacteria > Bacillota > Clostridia > Oscillospirales > Acutalibacteraceae > UBA1081. The sequence goes on along the minus strand of JAZUCO010000069.1, from coordinate 185 downwards.
CAATCTGCAATCTTTTTTTGTGCGTCGCTGAGTGTTTCAAGGCTTGCTGCAGCTCTGAGCACGAGTCGTGCATCAGAAGCATCAACAGTACCGTTTTCGTTGACATCGGGAGTATACTTAGGTGTGATAACAACCTGAATGTATTCAGCATATAAAAGACTTATCCAGCCTGTTTTTCCGTTATA
>JAZUCO010000068.1:0-17926 GCA_045639185.1 Acutalibacteraceae bacterium | reverse complement strand
AACCCCACTCGTTTCCAGCATCCCGTTGCAGGCACATACAAGAAATGGTGTGTTGAAAACGGCGTAAGCTACTTCTCAGTTGCTTCAGGTGGCGGTACAGGCCGTACACTTCATCCCGATAACATGGCTGCTGGCCCCGCTTCATACGGTATGACAGATACAATGGGCCGTATGCACTCAGACGCTCAGTTTGCAGGTTCTTCATCAGTTCCCGCTCACGTTGAAATGATGGGCCTCATCGGCGCAGGTAACAACCCCATGGTTGGTATGACTGTTGCTTGTGCAGTTGCTATCGAAGAAGCTTGCAAATAATCCTTGATATATAAGGTTTTTTAAGACTTTTTGAAACTTTTGAAGTTTCTGAAAAATCTTATCACGTGAAATTTAATCATTAAAAACTTAGACACATCATTTTTGAGTTTTCTCGGATGATGTGTCTATATTTTTTTGTTGAATTGTGAGGGATTTTTTATGCAGAAGCTTAACATAAGGCAAAAACATTAACATTTGAAGAAGGCTGCGATAGCAGAAGAACAAACAAAAGCAGCTTTCGATCAAGCAGAAAAAGAAGTTGCCGACCTTCATTCTCGTATTAGTCAAGGTATTAGAGAATCCAAAAAGAACGGTACACAGATAGGGCTTACTAAAGGAACCACTTTAATAACCAATAAATCTATCGAATGTAAAGAGATAATAAAAAAGCATGCCGTCGAATTCGGTGGCACACTTAACGATACAGAAGTAATGACGCTCTGTAAGATTTCAAGAAACTCTTATTATAAATACAAGAGAGAATTAAAATCTCAAAGCACCTAATATTTTATAAGCTCTCTAAAAATGCAATTAAAAGTTTCTTTTGTTTCGGTGTGAGCTTAGAAAGTGCGATAGACAATTCATCATTTCCTGCTTCTGTATTGAAAAATTCTTGAAGTGTAATACCCATTGCATCACACAACAGTTGTAAGTGTCCCACCGTAATATCTGCCTGTCCGAGTTCAACCCTACGTAAATGCGTTTGAGATACCCCAGCCTTTTCAGCTAAACCGTTTTGTGTGAGCCAACTTTTATCTCTTAATTCAAGCAGTCTTTTACCAACATCCATATTACGACTCCTCAATTAGTCTTATAAGACTATTTTATCATAAAAAAGTCGAATTTATTAGTTTTATAAGGTTGACGAATTAGTCTTAAAGTGCTATAATGATTTTAAAGTGTATTCTTTCAGCAACTACTTAATTCATTTGGATGTAAAATAAATTTTGAAAGGATGTTTGTTTATGGGTTTTGTAAAGGAAGAATTGCTAATAAAGCTAGAGGCTATCTCACGTCTTCATAAAAAGGCGATAGCAATAAAGGAAAAAATGAATAATTTTGAGCCGGAGGATAATTATGAACGCAAGGTTGAGGTGCCTGAATTCCCCCTTGACGTTAATAATAAGTATGACGAAGGCGTATTAAATATTCTTGTATATGATGTAGAACATACTGCCGACGATGCGATGGAGTATATATCAAAATACTATGATTCCGCATATCATCCCAAAAAGCCTGCCGAGTTCAAGAAGCCTACATATAAGGGTGCTGATACTAAAACAAGTTTAGAGAAGCAAAGAAAACTTCGACTTATATCAAATATTGGATTAGGTGTTTCTATCTTTTTTCTACTTGGTGCAATTGTCGGAACCTCCGATACACCCGAAGCTCTACCTGCGATATTAATTATTGCGTTGCTCGGAGCCGCAGCCTTTGTCGGCGGAAAATTTTTGGGCAAGAAAGAAAAAGAAGCGGAAAACAGGCTGGAAGCAGAGGCTAAGGCAGAGTATGACAGAGAAATTGTAAAACTTGAACAGCAATATAATAATACAATTAAGCTTTATGAAGACGAATGCAATAATTATATTCCTGTCCGAGAGGCTTTTTTTAAGGAATACACTGACTGGCGAGAAGTTTACCTTGAAAGCTTAAAAGAAGAGGCTGAAATTGAAGAACTGCTTGAAAAGGACAGACAGGCGGCAGTTGAAAAAATCAATGACGAGGAATTCATGCCGGTTCTTAACGATTTAGCCGAGCTTAACGACCTTGTGACTGAAGAATATCTCCCGGCTCTTGATGTTATTATAGATCTACTGCGTAGCGGCAGAGCTGATGACCTTAAAGAAGCGATTAACTTATACGAAGATATAGTTTACCGCGAAAGACAACTTCAGCTCGAAAGAGAAAAAGAAGCTCAAAGACGTCGCGAAGAAGAATTTCGTCGTCAAGACGAAGAACGTCGCTATCAAGAAGACAAGGCGTTCCGCGAACAACAAGAACGTCAGCGCCAATATGAAGAAGAAAGACGTGAACGTGAATCAGAACGTCGTCATCAAGAAGAAATGAAACAGCGTGAACAGCAAGAACGTAATCGTCAGCGCGAAGAACAAAGGCGTCTTGATGATGAACGTAGAAAAAGAGATAGAGCAGAGCTTGACAGAAAGAGGGAAGAAGATAGGGCTACCAGACATCAGTGTAATACTTGTGCTTTGTGTGGCAATTGCAGTATGTCTTTTAGACGTCCTAACTGCGCAAGCTATAGGCCGAGATAATCAAAATATACTTTGATAAAGGTTTTCAATTATTGATATTTAATCTTAGGAGGAAACAAAAATGGGATTTTTAGACAGTTTTTTAAAAAAGCAGGTACAAAACTTGCTACACGTTATGGTGTGGTTAGCTCAGGGGAGTATGTTGGATGTAACGTTGCTATGGGTAATCCCCCAAAAGCGAAAGTAACTACCGCTAATAGCTTTTCACAAATTCTCTTTATAAAAAATGATGTGGAAGCAGCTCGTTTCAATATTGGAAAAGACATTATAGATGTTGAATATACCGAAACAATTAAATTTCCTAAAACCGGAAAAGACGGCTTTAGATGTAAATTAACATTTGAAAAAGGCAATACCTGTGATGTTGATTTATTCCCAAGTCAAGTTCGTGTTATATACAGCAATTTAAAGGTAATTATGCTTAAAGAAACCTGTGATTTTTTTGAAAAAGAAATTGACAAATTACCTCAAGCATAAACGATAAATGATATTATGGAGAGTATTTATAAAAACATATAAAGATATTCACACCGAAAACCATAAACCTGGTCAGAATGTAATGTTCGTTCAAACAAACGATCTTATATCAGCTCTACACAATGCAGAAAGAGATCTTATAGGATCTTGAGGGAACTTCAATTGTCCATGTACATTTTGGGATATAACAGAAGTTAAATAAAATCTATGCCCTATTTAAAGTAAAAAGATTTTTTTAATAACAACAACGGCAGTTTCATTTCTGCCGTTGTTGTTATGTTATAATGACACAATGAAAGGGAAATTACTAATAGATATAAAGCCGATCCAAAAGACAAAAAATCAAAGGGTGTCGAAGTTTATAATATAATTCCTGATGATGTCCTTACTAATAAACAATCTCCATTGATTTAAAAGTACATTCAGTTATGTTATCAATAGTTCTTTTTAGTGTTTCTACATCATAGTCGCGAGTCAAGAAGTATTTGTTTAATCCAGTTATCAGGAAAAGGAATTCTTGATAAAATTCGTGTAACGGAGTATCATCCAAATCACTAACCCACCAACCAAAATCATTCATTTCAAGAAGAAGTTTACTAATTTGTTTAGGCACAAGATTTTTCTTGCCGAATTCTTCTAAGACAGTATAGGTTTCTCTAAACAATTTTTGAAGCTTTTTAAAATCAATATTTTCAAAACGTATAACATCGTTTGTAAAAGACTGCCAATCATAAATTAGATCTTCAATTTTTCTGATTTTCATACATAAACTTTCCTTACAATTTCAGATTAATTACATTATAACACATTATTCTTAAAATGTTTAACATTTTTTCTTATAAGTTTAATTCTTATCAAAAATTATGCTTACAAATTATTATCAACACGCTATAATGTAATCAAGAAAACTTAAAACGATGTGTTTAGCGGGACGGATTTTACAAACAAATAGTATTAAAAAGCGAGTCATAACAAGGCTTTCGGGCTATGTTCTGAAAAATTATTTTATCTACTGATTCAGAGTGCGTTGAAATGATGGGTCTTATCGGCGCAGGTAACAACCCCATGGTTGGTATGACTGTTGCATGTGCAGTTGCTATTGAAGAAGCTTGTAAGTAATAACCTGAAAAGCTTATTTATAACAACATTCCCCGCCTCGTAAGAGACGGGGATTTTTTTATTTATAAAATCAGAGAGCTTTGCCGCCTGATACTTTTATTACCTGACCGGTTATCATTCCAGCTTTTTCACCTGCAAGGAAAAGAATTGTGTCTGCAATATCCTGAGGCTGAACAAGTCTGCCCATAGGAATCAGCGGAATAACTGCGTTTTCAAGCTCTTCATCAATCCAGCCTGTCTGAGTAGGACCGGGTGCAACGCAATTTACGGTAATTCCGTATGATGCAACTTCAAGAGCAATACTGCGTGTAAGAGCTTCAAGAGTCGCTTTGCTTGCACCGTAAGTAATCTGCCCTGCAAAAACCTGAGCGGCATCTGTGGAAAGATTGATAATTCTTCCGTAGTCTCCGTGATGTGAAACAAACTCTCTTATCATAAGAATACTGCCTCTGACATTGACGGCAAAAGTATCATCAATCACAGCCTGAGTTATGCTTTCAATTGTATCAATACCTTCCATATCACCGTCTGCCGCATTGTTTACAAGGATATCTGCCCTGCCGTACTTTTCAAGAATACGGGAGTATATTTCATTTACAGCTTTCTCATCTGAAATATCACTCTCAATAATGAGATAATCGGCATTCATTTCACGAAGGCTGTTTTCAACAACAGACGCATCGCCTGAATTTGCCTTGAAATATCTGTCGGCACCGTTACGGTCTGTTTTTGTTTCATCAAAAGCTCTTGCAATCTTCTTATACACAAGAACAACCTTTGCACCCTCACGGGCAAAACTGAGAGCTGTTGCAGCCCCTATCCCCTGAGGATTATTTACACCCGTAATTACAGCAACTTTATTTTTCAATCCGTAATCTACCATCAGAATCACCTGTTAAAATCAGAATTTCTGACATTATTGTAATGCAATATTTTTTCAATGTCAATAAAACTCGGAGAAAGACCTCCCAAAATTATATGAAGTCCGATTCATCACCGGACTTCATAAATTTCAATTTAATCTTCGATCATTTCCTTGAAGATAATGTTGCCTTCTTCATCTCTTTCGAAATTCACGAATGCTTTCATATTATCAGCAATATCAAGCTGACCGTATTCATTGGAGCCGGCACAAAGAATTGAACCGTCTGCCATAACACCGATTGTATGAGTTGAACTTGCAGAAATTGCAACAACATCATAAAAACCGTAAACATCGCACTGATAGTAGTCATTGTCACCTGTTGCAATAACCGTGCCGTCTGACTTAAGACCTACTGTGTGAGTGTCACCTGCTTCAATGGCAACGATATCTGTCCACTCAGATACATCACATCTGCCGTCGTTGTTATTACCTGTAGAAATAACAGTACCGTCTGACTTAAGAGCTACTGTGTGGTTGTAACCTGCTTCAATTGCGATGATATCAGTCCATTCTGAAACATCACACTGTCCGCTTGAGTTATTGCCTGTTGCAACAACAGTACCATCGTCCTTCAGACCGATTATGTAATTGTTACCTGCCGCAACTTCCTTAATGTCTGTCCATTCTGAAATTTCATAACTACCTGTTGCAACAACTGTGCCGTCTTTCTTAAGACCTACTGTGTGGTTATGACCTGCTTCAACTGCTTTAATATCTGTCCATTCTGAAACATCGCACTGTCCGTCTGAATTTGAACCTGAAGCGTATACATTACCGTCTGCATCAAGAGCAACAACGTGAGCTGAACCTGCAGAAACAGCAACTATATTTTCCCATTCAGATACGGTGTAATGATCAATTTCATCGTATCTGCCGAAAATCTCAACCTTGCGGTCTTCGTTGATACCTGCTGAGAAATGTGTACCTGCTGCAATGCCTGAGGAAGTATTAAGACTTGACTGAAGAAGAATTTCCATCTGCTGCTGGCAGAAATCTCTGTGTTCACGGCTGTCTTTGTAGTTATCGAGATCATCAAACATCTCATAAGCCATTTCGTAGCTTTCTTCTTCCATAAGAGCAACAGCCTGATTATATCTGAATGAAAGGTCATCAACCTTTGATTTAATGAAGAAATAACCGCCGATTACAATTGCAAGGAAAATAATAAGCTTTATAAGACGTTTTGTGATTCGTTTTGCTTTTCTTTTCTTTACAAGCTTGATTCTGCAAGCCTCACCGAGATTATAGCACTCATCAGCCTGAGCTTCGGAATCTTTCCAGCCTGAAATCTGTCTGAACATATCAGATGCTGCTTTATATGAAGATTCGTTGTTAGCCTTGTTCTTCGCATCAACAGCCTGCATATAAAGAGTGTCAAGCTCACGGGAATTGATTCTGCCTGCCTCTTCATAACACTCTTTTGCAAGAGCTGCGGCATCTTTCCATTCAGAAATCTTTTCAAAGCTTCTGCCTGCAGACATAAACTGATCCTGAGTTGTTGCGTTCTGCTTCTGAGCAAGAGCCTTGTCATAAAGCTCTGTCATAGACTGAGTATAATTGCGGTTGTTGATAGTCTGAATATATCCTCTGAGTTCATCAGCGAGCTGAGAATCAGCAAAACGCATAAGTTTTCTGTAATTATTTGAATTATCAAAGGGTTTGTTGCAGTTTACAAGACTCTCTTTATTATGTACTTTGAGTTCTGCAAGAAGCTTGCCGAGGTAAGCTGCGGGAAGCTCTGCATCAACATTAAGAACTTTTTCAAGGAATTTGTTTGCATCGTTCCATTCACCGTCTTCAAGAGCCATAAATGCTCTCTTGAGGAATGTATCAACATTGCCTCCGTCGGGTGATGCAATTTTTGCAGGTGCAGGTTTGGGTTCATTGACCTTTGCGAGTTTATTTATGCCTCTGATAAGGTCCTGCATAAAGCCGAGTTTTGACATATCCTGAGCCTGAAGATGTGAAAACTCATCACGAAGATCCTAAGCCTCCATATCACGGTATGCAGGGATCAGAATTTTCTTAGCACCGCCTCTGATGAATGAAAGGAAACGGCTCCATTCGTTCTTGACCCATACTGCATTGAAATATTCGGGCTTTGTACCGATAACAACCATTACTTTTGCTGAGTTAAGAGCGGCAAAAATATAGGGTTCGTATGCTGTGCCGAGTTTATCTTCAAGCGTGATTCTTGAGAAGAACACCTTGTAGCCTTCTCTTGTAAGCTCGTGATAAAGTTCGTTTGCAATAACGCTGTCCTGAGTTCTTCTGCCGTCTGCATCTGTTTCCTTATAGCAGATGAAAACATCAAAGGGTTCCTCTTTCTGAGAAATTGCAAGAATTCCCTTCTGAATCTCATTGATAGCCTTTGCTTCGTCTTCGTAAACCGCTTTCTGAGCTTCATCTGCATACTGAAGAGCAGATTTGTAGTTATTATCATCAAAAATTGATGTAAACTGAGCTCTGTTTACGGTGGGAACACGCTTGTGAGAAGCAGGGTCTTCAACATACTCAATACCGAAACGGCAAAGAACAAGAGACCAGTAACTTTCTGCATCTGTGGTATCTTCATTGAGAATCTGTTCATAAATACCTGCAGCCTTGTCAAATTCATTGCTTCTTCGGAAATGGTTTGCTCTGTCAATGAGATTTGCCTTGCGGTCATCATTGAGTCTGGGAAGAGTCTGCTTTGTACCGCAGTACTCACACTCCGCAACAGTTTCATTGTTTACGATTTCCAATGCGCCGCCGCACATTTTACACTTAAAAATTGCCATTGTTATTCTCTCCTTAGGAATAAGGTAAATTTATATTAACATTAAATAGATTAACTGACTTTTATCCACATTGCCGGACGAATTCCAATTCTTGCATCGGTAGCATAATAAGTATCATAGGCACCGTCACAATCAACAGCATTGATCCAATCATTATATCTGCCGGGAGTCCTTGTACGCCACCAACATCCGTTGCTGCCTGTTTTCATCAATGCTCCCTGTGTCCTAGCATAAACTGTAGGTTCACACATTTTTGAAGATGCTGTCGGGAAATATTTATTAATTTCTGCAACACTCAACAAAAACAGTTTATCGTTCGTTGCATTGCCTGTGCTTGTGCCGTAACTATTTATTTCAGTAGGAATTGTTGTTGTGTTAATAACAATAGTCTCACTTGTTGAAAATGCTGAACCATAAAATGTAGAATTAAGCCAATTTCGTAAAGAAGAATACTCCCAGAATGTACCATCATTTGTTGAATGAAATGGCTGACTATCAAGTGCATATCTGCTGACAACAAGAGCATATCCGTTCTGAATATCAAGCACTTTCCATTCGATATCTTCTTTACCGTCTGAAGAGTTATTGTTCTGCTCATACTTTCCTAAAGTAACATAATCACCAACTTTTGCATTTTTAAGCTTTTCAAGAGTTTTCCATTCTTCAAGTTCCGCTATTTTATCAGCACTATCTTTATATCCGTTAAGAGCAAAAAAAGCATCATACGCCTCTGAGTATTTACCTTCATTCATTAATGATACCGCATTGTTATACGCATCTTCATTGAGTGCATTATTGCACTCTTCTATTTTCTGAGCACTATCTTTATATCCGTTAATTGAAACAAGAAGATTCAGAGCTTCGCTGTATCTTCCTTCAGCAATCATTGCAACAGCAGTATTGTAATTCTCTTCTTTAACATGCTCATTACATTCTATAATCAATGATGCACTGTCTTTATAATCACCGAGTGAAAAAAGAATGTTAAGTGCGTTCTGATATTTGCCGGACTCAAGAAGAGCAACAGCTTCATTATATTTGATATCTATAAGTGCAGTTTTACACTCTTCAATCTTATTTTTACTGTCTTTATAACCTTTAAGATTTTCAAATGCCGAAATTGCCTCTGTATAACTGCCTTTGTCCATAAGAGCAACAGCATCATCGTATTTATTACCGGGAATGACAACAGTTATAACCAGCACAACAATTCCGACAATAACACAAGCAACAGGTATAAATATAGCTGCAAGAATCTTGTTTCTCTTAGCAATTCTTATTTCCTCTTCACGGACAAGTGCAGCTTTTTGTTCAAGCGCTGCTTGTTGTTTATCTGCAATTAATTTAAGTTCATCTGCTTTCTTTTTACAATCAGTTATTCTTTCTGCGGAATCTTTCCAACCTGAAAGGCTTCTGAATTTTTCTTCTGCCTTACTAACAGCACTTAGTGTTTTTGCATTTTTCAATTCAGAAAGCGCCTGATTATATATTGCTTCAAAATTTTTTTCACCGATGCCAGCAAGATACCCTGTAAGCTCATCAATAAGTGAAGAATCTGCAAAAAGTCTTATTTTTTTGAAATTATTTGATTCTTCAAAAGAATTTTTTAAGGTTGTAAGGCTCTGTTTATCGCTGATTTTGTATTCAGCAAGAAGTTTTCCTAAATAAGCTTCCGGCAGTTCGATATTGAGCTTAAGAGCTTCATTAAAAAGTTCATCAGCTTTCTTCCATGAATGATCAACCAATGCAACATTGCCTCTTTTTATAAGATTATCAATTTTCTGTACCGTTGCATCAATTACAGGTGTCACTGCACCTGCACCCTGACCGATAATCTTCTCTACACCTCTGACAAGGTCCTGAATTGCACCAAGTTTGCCCAGATCCTGAGACTGAAGATTCTTGAATTCTTCAGGCATATCGTATGCGTCTATATCTTTGAAACAAGGGATAAGAAGTTTTGACTTATCCTTTGCCATAAGCTTCAGGAATCTTGACCACTCGTTTTTAACCCATACTGCGTGAAAATATTCATATTTTGTGCCGACTACAAGCATAACCTTTGCGCTGTTGAGAGCAGCAAATATGTAAGGCTCATACTGTCTGCCGAGTTTATCCTCGAGAGTGATTCTTGAGAAGAAAACTTTGTAACCTTTTGCTGTCAGCGCATCATAGATATTGTGTGCCTCTACACTGTCGGGGGTTCTTTCGCCTTTTTCGTCTGTTTCTTTGTAGCAGATGAAAATATCATAAGGCTTTTCGTTTTTACTTACAGCGAGAATTTCCTGCATAATGCGGTCAATTTCTCTAGCCTCATCACGATAAACTTTCTGTGCCACAACATCGGCATATTCAAGCGCAAGGCTGAAATTTTCATCACTCTGAATACTGTCAAAAGATGCTCTGTGACAAGTAGGAATTTTTTTTCCTGTTGCAGGATCATCAACGTACTCAATGCCGTAATTGCAAAGACAAAGTCCCCAGTAAGCTTCTGCCTCTTCAGGGAATTCGGCAACAATACTTTCGTAAATTGATGCCGCTTTGTCAAACTCGCTGTTCATTCGGAGTCTGTTTGCACGGTTGAAAAAATTAAGCTTCTTTTCATTATCCACACTCGGAATAGTCTGTGTTGTTTCGCAATATTCACATTTTATAACACTGCTGCCATCTGCAACTTCAAGGTCGCCGCCGCACATTTTACACTTGAATACAGCCATTTATATCTACCTCAATACATTTATTCATTCAGATTCCAGGTTAATATTTCATCAACGTTTTCTCCGGTTGCAACAACGGTTCCGTCTGCTTTAAGACCTACTGTTCTGTTTCCTCCTGCAAAGACAGCAACAATATCTTTCCAGTCTTCAACATCACATTGTCCGTAATCATTGCTACCTGTTGCAACAACAGTACCGTCTGATTTAAGACCTACAAAATGCCACGAAGCTGAAGCTATAGATACAAGATCTGTAAATTCAGACACATCATACGTTGCATTGCTTGTTGCAACAACAGTACCGTCTGATTTAAGACCTACTGTGCTGTAATAATTTGCAGACAATTCAACAATATCTGTCCACTCTGATGTATCGCACTGACCATAATCGTTGTTTCCTACAGCAACAACAGTTCCGTCCGATTTAACACCAGCAGTATGATGATAACCAGTAGCAACAGTAATTATATCTGTCCAATCTGAAACCTCGCACGCTTCATCTTCACCATACTTTTGAGCAGCAACAACAGTACCGTCAGACTTAAGACCTATCAGATGATTATGGTCCGAAGTAATTTCAATGATATCTGTCCAGCCTGAAACATCAAAAACAGCTGAAACAACTGTTCCATCCGCTTTAATTCCGGTACCGCTATGATCAACGGCTATTAATCTTCCACCCACAGCAACAGAACCGAATGAATATCCATTTGCACGGATTCCGACCTCGTCGTATTCACCTATTGAAATCCGGTGCTTTGTGTCAATCAATCCTACCCAACATTCCTTAACTTTTTCTTCACTGTCACTGTATGAGTACAATGAGTCAAAAATTTCTGCTGCTTCGATATAATTACCTGCCTCCATAAGAGCCAGTGCTTCCTGATATTCACGTTCAGGTATTATCTTCGTATTAAGAACTCTCAAAAATACAAGACCTGAGACAATCATAAATATTACAAACAATGCGATTATTATTTTAGTTCTTTTTCTTTTTTTTGCAAGCTTCCGTGCTATTTCTGCCTGACGCTGACGCTCTGCCTCAAGTTTTTCATTGATTTCTTCTATCTTATAACAGCAAATACGTACCTGCTCATCAGCATCTTTCCAGCCGGGTATAGTCTTAAACACTTCAATTGCGGAATTGTAGTTTTCAATTTTTCCGCCAATCATTTTTGCCTTGCCGTCGGTAAGAATTGCATCTTTTCTTGCGATTTCCGCTTGTTCAGCATTGATTTTTGCTGTTTCTGCATTCTGTTTGCTGATTTCCGCTTCAGTTATACATTTTTCAGCACGCTCTGCCGAGTCTTTATAATCTCTGATTTTCTCAAAAACTGAAGCAACTTCTTTGAATTCTTTTTCTGTTTTTGCCTGAGACATTCGATTGCAGGCATTGAAATAAATATTTTCTTTTCTTGCAAGCTCTGCTTTTTCATAACATAAATTCTCAAGCTCCGCAGAATCATTATAATTAATAATCGTACGGAACATTACCGCAGCATGCCTGAATTCATTTTCTGTTGAATCAGCATACAACAGTTTGCAGGCTTCAATATAAATTCCCTCTACCCGCTGCTTTTCATTTCTGGTTTTGATATATTCAACATATCCTGAAAGTTCCTGTTTCAGCGCATCATCACCAAAACGCATTATTTTGCTGTAATACTCTGAATTATCGAATGGTAATTTTACATTTTTGAGATGACTGCTGTGAATCACTTTCTGTTCAACAAGCAGTTTACCAAGATAAGCCTGCGCATTCTTGGGGTCAAGGTCAAGTGCTTTTTCAAAGTATTCATCAGCACTTTTCAGCTTATCATCTTCAAGGAACATAAATGCTCGCTCAATCAACGGTTCAACAAGATTTCCCTGTGCAGTTACCGTTACGGGAGCAACAACTTTTTCCTCTTTTTTGCCGATAATTTTCTCCACACCTCTTACAAGGTCCTGAATTGCACCAAGTTTGCCCAGATCCTGAGACTGAAGATTCTTGAATTCTTCAGGCATATCGTATGCGTCTATATCTTTGAAACAAGGGATAAGCACCTTTGCCTTATCCTTTGCCATAAGCTTCAGGAATCTTGACCACTCATTCTTTACCCATACTGCGTGAAAATATTCATACTTTGTGCCGATTACAAGCATAACTTTTGCGCTGTTAAGAGCTGCAAAAATATAAGGCTCATACTGTCTGCCGAGTTTATCCTCAAGTGTGATTCGGGAAAAGAATACATTCAATCCTTTTGCAGTTAGAGCATCATAAACATCCTGAGCTGCAACGCTGTCAGGTGTTCTGCCGCCTATAGAATCGGTCTCCTTATAACAGATGAACACATCATAAGGTTTTTCACTTCTGCTGACTGCAAGAATATCCTGCATAATGCGGTCAATTTCTCTAGCCTCGTCACGATAAACCTTCTGTGCAACAACATCTGCATATTCAATTGCAAGACTGAAGTTTTCATCATTCTGAATACTGTCAAACGATGCTCTGTGACAAGTGGGTATTTTTTTGCCCGTTGCAGGGTCATCTACATACTCAATACCGTAATTGCAAAGACAAAGTCCCCAGTAAGCCTCAGCCTCCTCGGGAAATTCGGCAACGATACTCTCATAAATTGAAGCAGCCTTGTCAAACTCGCTGTTCATTCGGAGTCTGTTGGCGCGGTTGAAAAAGTTCAGTTTCTTTTCATTATCTATGCTCGGAATCGTCTGCTTCGTTTCGCAATATTCACATTCTATAACGCTGATACCTTCGGCAACTTCAAGGTCGCCGCCGCACATTTTACACTTAAATACTGCCATATCAGTTATATCTCCATCTTAAAATAATTAGGAACTATTATTTATCTGCGACATAAGGCAAGAATCAGAGCGCAGATTCCTGCCTTATGCCAAATTTTTTATTTTCTCTTGAAAGCCTTGCAAAGTCTGTTTCTCTCTGCAAGAAGATTTGTGATTTTTCTTATCTGTGTCAATGAATTTTCAACCTGATTGAGTTCAACAAGTCCCTTGAGAAGACGCATTTCATCAAAAAGCTGAGCTTCTGCTCTCTCTGTTGCGGGGCTTGAAACGGGATCGCTGAATCTGATATCTTCTGCAAGTTTTTCGAGTGCTTTTTTAAGCTGTGCATCCTGACAATTATCTACAACAGATGAAATGTCGAGTCTGAACATCTTTGTTGCAACTGTTACTCTTGCGAGCTCTTCATCTGCTTCCTGAACAACGTCACGTGTATTGTCTGTTGCAATAACGCTGATTGCTGCAAAACCGAGAAGAATTATAAACAGAAGAATTGCAATCCATACAGGCACATCTGTGAAAATACCTATTATGCAGAATACAAGTCCGAGAACAAACTGAATTGCCACATAAATATATCCTGATCTGAAAACGGGGAAACCGTAAACTTTACTTGCAAGAGTGTTGTTTGGTTTGAATGCAAGGGCAGTTATTGCCATACTTGCAAGAATTGCAAAAATTGTAAAACCGAAAGCTATGTAGCTGACCGCAACTTTGGGGAACGGAATAAGGAAGAACGCAACCACATAGAGTGCGAGAACTATTGCATATATACCGATTGTTGAAAAGGTCTTTTTACTTGAATTGTTAGCCATAATTATTCTCCTTTCTTTGCGCCGCATTCAGGACAGAAGCCTGATGTGATGTTCTTTGTACCGCATTCGCAATCCCAGGTTTCGGGTGATTCGGGTTTCTTTGCACCACATTCGGGACAGAATTTTGAAGTGATGCCCTTTGCACCGCATTCACAATCCCAGCCTGCGGGAGGTTCGGGCTTCTTTGCACCGCATTCGGGACAGAATTTTGAAGTAATATTCACAGCACCGCATACACAATTCCAACCAATCGTAGCAACGGGCTTTGCCGCACCGCATTCGGAACAGAATTTAGAAGTAATACCGTTTGCACCGCAAGTACAGGTCCATGTATCAGCTGCCGCAGCAACAACGCCTGCACCGATATCAGAAGTATTCTGAAGAATGGGGTTGAGTGCATCCTTTGTCATACCGATAACACCGCCCATTGCACCGAGTGCAACACCAAGGCCTGCAACATCACCGAACGCTGAGCCGACACCACCGCCTTCACCGCCTGTGATACCGTTCTGCATAGCTTCCATACCAACCAATCTTGATGTTTCCTGCTGATATGTGTAGCCTTTTGCCTGCATTTCTGCTGCTTCTGCAAATGCCTGAGCCTTGTATGCTTCTGCTTCAGCCTGAGCCTTGATTTTAAGAGCTTCTGCCTCACCCTGAGCACTTACCATTTTAAGCTGAGCTTCTGTCTGAGCTTCAAGAATCTTTCTGCTCTGTGCTGCTTCTGCCTCAGCCTTTCTGATTTCTTCTTCACGGACCTTGAGAGTCTTATCTGCAAACTGCTGTTTGAGTCTCTTGAAATTGGGGTCATCATCGGGAGTCATAATTGATGTAACAAAGAACTCCGGCATTGTCAGACCGTATTCATCAAGAGTTTCGTTGATGATTACACGAAGAGAATCAGAAATAGTGTCTATGTAAGAATCGATTTCAAGAATATTGATATTGTTTGCCTTGATTGCCTGAGCAAGGTTTGACTTAACCTTGTTCATAACAAGAGCCTTGAATTTGCCTACAACTGCTGTGATTGTGTAACCGTCACCTACAATATCTTTCTGTGAGAATTCAGATGTAGTGCCCACAAGCTTAACAAGAAGTTTTCTTGAATTGTTAACACGAAGGCTGAAGTTACCGCAGGCACCGATTTCAATGTGAAGACCTGATGCAGGGTCGAAAAGACGAACTTTTGTATCTGTACCCCACTTGATACCCATCTGTGTTGTGAGGTTGATGAAGTAAACTTCTGAATGGAATACTTCATCTGCGCTCAGAGGAAGCTTATAAAGATTCTCAAGAAGAGGAATATTCTGAGTTGCAAGTGTATAACGGCCTGCACCGAAAAGGTCAAGAGCCTGACCGTCACGGAAGAAGATAGCCTCCTGACTTTCGTGAACAATAAGCTGTGAGCCGAGGTTGAAATCTTCAATAGGGTGTTTCCATACAAAGACATCGTTACCGCCCTCGTACTTGATAACACTTGCAAGTCCCTTATTCTTTACTTTTTCCTGCTCAAATCTCTGCTGTACATCAATACTTGTTTCGCAAAGAGGACAGATATAAGAATGAGCATTTCTGTCTGCTGAAAGAGTACAGTTACATGAAGGACAAGTAAATTCCACAAGATTAGCCATGCTTTCTCTTGTGTTTACTTTTTCGTGACATACGGGACAGATTGCCTTTTCACCCTTTGTCTGGTCAAAAACAACATTGTTTCCGCAATGTGCACACACCTTTGAAGTGAGTTTTTCTGTTTTCACATTAATAGTATGTCCGCAGGAACAATCAATCTTCTTTTTTGCAAAGAAGCCGCTTGAAGCCTCTGCATATCGTCCGCAATTGGGACACTCAATAACAAACTTAGCCATAACATCTATCTCCTTATAATACAATTATTTATTAATCAGACAGCCAAAAGACTGAATAAATTGTTCACTTGCAATCATCATACCTGCTCCGCAATGTAAACCAAGCAAAGAAATCATCTTGAAAACAAAAATACATACTGCAAGAACTAAAATCGGAAGTATAAATACAAGAATATGCCAGATAATATCTTTTTTCTTTTCATCCTGAAGCTCTTGCTTAATAGCTTCAAGCTCAGCTTCAATCTGCACTATAAGTGCATCACATTCTGAAATTTTTGCTTCTGAATCTCTCCACGCTCTGATTGAAATAAACTGCTCTTTTGCCTCTTCAATCTTCAGAATCTGATCACTCATCATATTGCTGACAGCGATATTATAAATTTCATCTTTTCTTGCTTCTTCCGCTTTCACATAACACTCTTTTGCAAGTGCGGCAGAATCTTTATAATTCAAAACCGATTCAAAAATCTGTGCTGCCTCTCTGAATGCGGACTCAATACGTGCATATTTCATAACGTTTACCGCACGTGTATAAAGTCCTTCGATACGCTCATTTTCCTTGCGTATATATATGAATTCAACAGCATCTGTCAGTTCTTTTTTTAACGCATCATCTCCGAAACGGAGAATTTTCTGATAATTGTTTGATTTATCAAAAGGCATTTGCGCATTTCTGAGATTTTCCCTTTTATTGATTCCCGTCTCAGCCATAAGTTTGCCGATATAGGCATTTACATTTTCGGGGTCTGCGTCAAGCACCTTTTCGCAGTAGTCATCTGCACTTCTGAAATCACCGTCTTCAAGAAACATAAATGCTCGTCTGAGAAGCGGCTCTGTGTTTACTGCTTTGCTTAAGACCTGCTCTGTGTAAACGGCTTGTTCAGCTTTTTCAACCTTTATGATTTTCTCAATTCCTCTGAGCAGATCCTGCACGGCACCGACTTTGCCCATATCCTGAGCCTGAAGTTTTGCAAACTCCTTGGGCATATCGTATGCATCAATATTCTTGTAGCACGGGATGAGTGTTTTCTTTTCGCCTTTTGCAATGAGCTGTAAAAATCTTGACCACTCATTCTTGACCCATACCGCATTGAAATACTCATAATCAGTACCGAATACAAGCATCAGCTTTGCTGAGTTGAGTGCTGCAAATATGTAAGGCTCATACTCCTGACCGAGTTTATCCTCAAGTGTGATTCTTGAAAAGAATACACGGTAACCTCTCTCTGTCAGTTCATTGTATATATCCTGAGCAATAACGCTGTCTATTGTTCTTTCACCGTTATCTGCCGTTTCTTTGTAGCAGATGAAAATATCATAAGGTGATTCTTTTGCAGAAACTTCAATAATTCCTTTTCTAAGCTCTTCAATCTGTTTTGCTTCGTCTCTGTAAACAGCTCTTGAAACGGAATCTGAATACTCCATAACAAGTTCAAAATTATCGTTATCAAAAACACTTTCAAATGAAGATCGGTGACAAGTGGGAATCTTTTTTGCCGTCAGCGGGTCATCAACATACTCAATACCGTACTGACACAAAAGCAGACCCCAGTATGCCTCAGACTCCTCGGGGAAATCTGCAACAATGCTTTCATAAACACCTGCCGCCTTGTCAAACTCACAGGCAAATCTGAGTCTGTTTGCACGCATAAAAAGATTTATTTTCTTTTCATCATCTGCTGCAGGTACAGTTTGCTTTGTATTGCAATACTCACACACGGCAACCGATTCACCGGATAAAATTTCCAATGCGCCACCGCACATTTTACACTTGAATACAGCCACAATAATCGCTTCTTTCATAAAATACAAGAATATGCATTTTTAGACATAATTCTACAT
>JAZUCO010000067.1:0-2520 GCA_045639185.1 Acutalibacteraceae bacterium | reverse complement strand
CAATGCATACCCATTGCAAGGAAGTGGGGTGCGAGTGTGGGATCGTTGTCAAGGATTTCACCGATTAAAGATTTTCTTGTAATTTCCATTGTATTTATCTCCTTTTTATTTATCACAATTTGTTTTAGCAATAAGATACTTAGGTCTGTTTTTTACCTCGGTATATATTCTTGCCAGATACTCACCGACTATGCCGATGCTCAGCAGGATAAGACCACCGATAAGGAATATGCCGAATGTTGCAATTCTGAGTGTGAGCGCATACACGGCACCGATTATAATATACTGAACTGCTGCACATACAGCATAGATTCCGCTGACAATTATAAATAAGATACCCAGATAAAGAGGTATTCTCAGCGGACTTGAAGTGTAACCGATGATACCGTCCATTGCGTACTTAAAAAGCTTTGTGACAGACCATTTTGTGTCACCTGCGGCACGCTCTCTGTTCTCGTGGGGGAACCATTTCACATTGAAACCGACCCAACTGAAAATACCCTTTGTGAAGCGGATATTCTCTTTCATTGAAAGAATGGAATCAATGACATTTCTGTTCATAACGCGATAATCCTGAGCACCGTCGTCAATATATGTTTCTGAAATCTTATTTACAACCTTGTAGAAAGCACCTGAAAGCGCGCTCTTGAACTTCTGCTCACCTTTTCTGTCAACTCGTCTGCAGGCAGCAACATCGTAGCCCTCTTCATCTACAGCTTTGAGCATTTCGGGAATAAGGTCGGGAGAATGCTGCAAATCCGCATCAATAAAGCAGGCAAAATCGCCTGTGCAATGTTCAAGACCTGCAAGCATTCCTGCTTCTTTGCCGAAATTTCTTGAAAAAGAAATAAATTTCACTCTTTCGTCTTTTTTTGCAAAGGATTCAACAATATTCTGAGTATTGTCACGGCTTCCGTCGTTTACAAAAAGAAATTCAAATTCATAAGCTGTGCAGTCTGCGGCAACTTTTGTTATTTCATCGTAAAATGCGGGAAGAACTGCCTCTTCGTTATAACAAGGCACGATAACTGAAAGTTTTTTCATTCAAAACACATCCTTACAGCTTAGTATAACACAATTATTCACCAAAATAAATACCTTTACAAAATTTTATATTGACTTGAAGCCGAATTACAAGTACAATATACACGGTGATAAAAAAGTGGAATTGTTCAAAAAATTCAAAGAAAAAAGACAAGCAAAAAAGAAAAAGAATGCAGCCTCAAGAGGTCAATTTGAGAAGATTACCGTTGGCGGAAAGACACTTCCTGTTATCAACTTCTATCTTTTCAACTCAAAGGCGGACAACAAGCGTTTTGTAGAGCTTGCCGCAATGGAAGAATTACCCGACCTTCACTTTTCTGAAGTGGATATGGAAGTTTTCCTCACCACAAAGAAACTTGCAATCAAAGCCAAATTTGATGACGCATTCCCCAAGGGCAGATTCAGAATCTATAAGTTTGAAATTGTTGAAATAAGTGAATACTACATTTAAGCAGGTACATTTTGTATCTGCTTTTTTCTTTTTATATTCATACACAAGAAAAACCCCGGTGCCGAAGCACCGGGGAAAACTATTTATACAAGTTTTTAATTAAGCCATACCGAAGAGTCTTCTGAAGAAATCAGCGATCTTCTGGAAGAATGCCTTAATCTTTTCAACGAATGTCATTGCACCTTCGGGAGCAACACCTTCTGAATCAAAGATACCGTCGAAGTATGTATCAAGGATATCTCTGAGAACTTCAGCAGCCTTGCTTGTAACAGAATCGCCCTTTGATTCGAAGTAAGTAAGAATTACTGACCAGTTATGGTTGAATTCGTTCTTAGCCTGATCAACAGCTTCTGTTGCTTCGTTAAGACCGTAGAAGATCCAGTAAAGAGTTGCCATAGCACCGCTTGATACGGGTTCAGTTGCAATAGCTGTAAGAATGAACTTGATGAGTGAGCTTGCTGAACTTGTAGCATCTTCACCCTGTGAGTTCATACCGATGAGCTCGATGATAGCATCTGCATTTTCGCCTTCTGCAAGGAATTCGATTACAAGACGAAGAACGATTGTAACCATATCTGACTTCTGCCATTCACCTGCATACTGCATTGTGTAGTATGTTTCACCGTTTGCTGACTGGTAAGATACAACCTTACCTGTTGTGAGTTCAGCTACGAAATCAAGAACGATTGTTGAAATATCAAGACCTGTGCTTTCTGCAACTGCATCTGCAGCAAGAGTCATAAGATAATCAAAGTCAATTGTCTGGAGATCTACGCCGAGGAGAGCCATAAGGCTTGTTTCACCAACAAGGGGTTCAAGAGCTGCAAGAACTGTGTCAACGCTGTTGAGGATGTTGTTTACAGCTGTAACAAGACCGTTAGAGATGATGAAGTATGTGATAGCGGGAAGCATATCAAGGATTTCGTTTGCGGGATCTGCAGCGATTTCATCGATTCTGTCAAGGAGAGGTTCGATGATAGCGCCAACCTTAGCTTCGTCGTCAAGTGCATAGAATGCATCGGGAG
>JAZUCO010000066.1:0-15476 GCA_045639185.1 Acutalibacteraceae bacterium | reverse complement strand
CCGGAGCGGGAAATGGTCTGGGTCTACCTCTTGCAAAACGAGTTGTTGCCCTTTGTGAAGGCAAAATCTCAGTAAAAAGTGAAACGGGCAAAGGCACAACATTTATTGTGCGTTTACCCGCTGAAAACAAAGATATATAATTTTTATTACTGTTTATTTCCGAGAAGTCTTGCAAGTTCATCCATAAATGAATTGACATCTCTGAACTGTCTGTAAACAGAAGCGAATCTTACATAAGCAACTTCATCAATATTCTTGAGCTTATCCATTGCAAGTTCACCGATTTTGATTGATGTTACTTCCCTATCGATTGAATTCTGAAGCTGAGTTTCAATATCATTTACAGCTTCTTCTATTACTTCAAGAGGTACAGGACGCTTTTCGCAAGCTCTGAGCATACCGCCGATGAGCTTTGTTCTGTCAAACACCTGTCTTGATTTATCTTTCTTGACAACAACGATAGGTAATGTCTCAATCACTTCATAAGTGGTGAAACGTTTCTGACACTGAAGGCATTCACGTCTTCTTCTGATTTTCTCGCCTTCTTCGGTAGGTCTTGAGTCGATTACCTTGCTTTCTTCATAACCACAGAACGGACATCTCATAATATCA
Organism: Acutalibacteraceae bacterium; assembly: GCA_045639185.1. GTDB lineage: Bacteria > Bacillota > Clostridia > Oscillospirales > Acutalibacteraceae > UBA1081. The sequence continues at coordinate 14,864 of JAZUCO010000066.1, read as the reverse complement.
CCCAATGCAAATAATTTTGATGATTTATTTTACCACAAAATACCACATATTGCAAGTGATATTAAAAAAAATACAACATATATTCCATTAGGAGCAATTTCAATGATAAATATTCCATCAGATGTAAAACAAGTTATGAATATTCTCTCTGAAAACGGTCACAAAGCCTATATCGTTGGCGGTTGTGTTCGTGATTCAATAATGAACAGAGAACCGAATGACTGGGATGTTACAACAGATGCATCACCTGAAAGAATAAAAGAACTTTTTGCTGATTTCAGAACAGTTGACACAGGTATTGAACACGGCACGGTGCTGATTGTTTCAGGCAAAACACCCGTTGAAACAACAACTTTCAGAATTGACGGTGATTATTCCGACAACAGACATCCTGACAGCGTAAAGTTTACATCTGAAATAACAGACGACCTTGCAAGACGTGATTTCACTATAAATGCAATGGCATACAATGAAACAGACGGTCTTGTTGACCCCTTCGGCGGAAAAGAAGATATAGAAAAGAAAATTATCCGCTGTGTGGGTGATCCTGATAAAAGATTCAACGAAGATGCGCTGAGAATTATGAGAGCTGTCAGATTTGCCTCAGTACTCGGATTCACAATTGAAGAAAAAACATCCGAATCATTACTCAGAAATGAAAATCTTCTCTCTGCAATAGCTGTTGAAAGAATTTCAAAAGAGCTGTTAAAACTTCTTTGCGGTGAAAATGTTTTCTATGTACTCAAAGAATACAGAAGCGTTATAGGTGTTTTTATTCCCGAGATTAAAATTGAATTTGACTTCAAGCAATATGGTAAAAAACACGGCTATGACGTATGGATGCACACAGTACATACTGTCAACAATATTGAAAATGACCCTGTTTTAAGACTCACAATGCTTCTGCACGACTGCGGCAAGGTTGCAACACATAAACTTGATGAAAACGGCAATTCAACATTCAAGAGCCATGCGGCAGTAGGCGGTGTGATTGCAGAAACAATTCTCAGAAGACTGAAACTCTCCAAATCCATGATAACAACAGTAACACACCTTGTGTCAATTCACGACAAGGAAGTGCCTGAAACAAGAGAAGATGTCAAAAAGTATATCAGAGAGCTTGGTGAAGAGAATTTTATAAGACTTATGAAAATACGCAGAGCAGATAAATCAGGTCTTGCAAAAAATTACAGAGATATTTCTGACAAACTTGTTTATGCATACTCAACTTTTGATGATGTAATGAATAATGATGAGCCCTATTCCCTTGCACAGCTTGCCGTTAACGGAAATGACATAAAAAAATATGTGCAGCCCACAGATATAGGCAGCACACTCGAATATCTTTTGCAGACCGTTATAAGAGAGCCTGAAAAAAACAATAAAGAATTTCTTATGAGCATTGTAAAACGAAACAGAAAATGAAAAAATCCCATCTGATGATGGGAATTTTTTTCATTTAAGTTAAATGTCTGCTAACAAATTAAGCTTCTGCTGAAACAGCTTCATCTGATGATGCTTCTTCGCCGCCTTTTTCTGTACAACCAGCGAATGAGAATACCATAGCAGCTGAAACGAGAAGAGCAGCAACTGTAAGAACAACCTTCTTCATTCTATGTTAGCTCCTTTCATAATAATCACAATATATCGATTCATTACTGAATCTTTACACAATGGGGTGTGTCCCTCATCGCATACATAATTTACAACATTTGCTCGACAAAGTCAAGGATTATAACAAACTTGTAATAACTTATTACAAATTTGTAACAATTTGCAGAAAAATGTTACAGTTGACATCTTTATAATACTATTTTATAATATAATTTGTATGTACCTATTGGACGGAAGGATAAATATAATGAAAAATACATTAAGAATTATATGTTTTGTTGCATTTGCGATTGTAATTTTTACAATTTCTGTTTTTGCAGAGAACACATATAAAATTACATATGATTACGGTGTTGCAGATATAAGATCTGAATATATATCTGACACCAATCCGAAAAACTTTACTGACGGTGAAAAAATCACACTTACCGAACCAACCTGCTCAGGTTTTGAGTTCAAAGGCTGGTATCTTGATTCATCGTATGATACTCCAGTTTATGAAATTGACGATAATTTCAATGCCGACATAACATTATATGCAAAATGGTATGAAATGTCCTACAACATCAATTATGTAATTACAAAAAGCGGTTTTGACATAATTGCTGATAATGTTTACAACGGCAACACAACATCAAGACTTGCAAGTGAGTCGACTCAGCTTACCGCTCCCGAATACAACACCGATATTTACACTTTTGACGGCTGGTATGCAGACAGCGATTGCACACAGAAAGTCACATTCATAAAAGAATACACCTGCGAAGATATTACTCTTTACGCAAACTGGAAAAACACAAAATTCGATATCCATTACGATATGGGTGACATTTCACACAGCGTATACACTTTTGAAAATCCCAATCCCGATTATTACGAATTCTCTGATGAAATCGTTCTTCTTGATGCATCATCAAAAGATCCGTCTTACATATTTGAAGGATGGTATGCAGATGAATTCTTCACAAAGAAAATCACTTCTATCAAAAAAGGTACAAGCGGTGAAGTTGTAATATACGCAAAATGGTCTGCAAAACAGTATAATATAACATATATACTTAACAGCGGCAGTTCTATTTCCCTTGAAGATGTACACAATAACAACCCTGCTGTATTTGAAGCAACAACAGGACTTATACTTTCCGCTCCTCTGACAGATGATAAGAATTTTGAATTTGCAGGCTGGTATATATCTTCTGATTTCAGTGAATCTTCAGCAATTGAATCAATTCCGGAAGGCACAAACAATGATGTGACTCTCTATGCAAAATGGGAAAAGGCTGTATACTCTATAACATATGATTACGGAATAGTAAGCCAGATTATGCTTCCCATTAAAAATCCGAATGCAACAGAATACAGCTTCGGTGATGTGATTACATTTACAGACATCTCTGCAGACGGTTTTATTTTCAACGGATGGTGCAAAGACCCGAATCTTAAAGAAAAAATCACTTCTACAGATACTGAAACATACGGCGATATCACATTATATGCAGATTTTACAGAAAAAACATATTCTGTAACTTATGTAGTAACAACTGAAAATCTGCTTGCTTCTCAGGTTGTCAACACAAACGAAACGGTAAGAACAACAACACAGAGAGTTGAGCTTGCAGATGCACAGACTATCAACAAAGATTTCAAATTTGCAGGCTGGTACACAGACAGCGAGTTTACAAACAAAATCAGCTACATCAGCGGTTATACAACCGGTAATATCACCCTTTATGCCAAATGGATAAGAGCTACAGTATATCTCCCCTGCTGGGGCGATGCAACACTCTCAGAACAGCTTTCTGCTGCAGATGCACGACTTATACTCAGATATTCGGCAGGACTTGAAACAGGCTTCACAGAGCTTCAGAAGCAGGTTTCTGACATCAACAATGACAGCAAAGTAAATTCAATCGATGCAAGAATCGTACTGAGAATGTCTGCAGGGCTTGAAACAGAATATGAAATCAAGAAGCTGTATTCACTCCCAACAATCAAGGTTGTTGACGGTGAAGTTGTATTCAGTTAATAAAAAATTAAGACGGCACACATAAGCCGTCTTTTTTGTATTAAATTAAGCATAAAAAAAGCACAGGATAAAACCTGTGCTTAAATTTTATCAGATTTTGTCGATAAGCATGAAATAGTATGCAGCTTCAGCTCTTGTGATTACAGCCTTTGTATCACGGAGATAGTTGAAGAAGATTTCGAAGTAAAGCTTCAAGCCTGTGAAGAAGCCTGTAAATCCTTTACTTACAGAAGCGTTAAGGATTGAACCTGCAAACTTTAAGCCACGTACTGCATCAGTACCGGTTGTGTCACCTTCAACACCGCTGATCTTGTTTACAGCAGCTGCAAGAGCACCTGTTGTAAGTGCATCATCGGGACCGAATGTTGTATCTGATGTACCATCCATAATTTCATTTACGATAACATATTCGATTGCTTCGTAGTTTTCATGTCTTGAAGGAACGTCATTGTACTTACCTGCAACCATAGGGTTGGGAAGAGCTTCAATGATCTTGTTTGCAATGAATGTGTGACCTGCTGCATCGGGATGGCTGTCAACATAAGTTGTACCTGCTGTATCAACATATGTATAACCAAACTTCTTTGCACCGTCAATCATGGGTTTATTACCGATTGACATAATAAGTTCAACAATTGTTGACATTGCACTTGCTGTAGCTGCTGCATCTTCACCGTTTACAGGACCACCTACAACACCGTCATAATCATAATAATTACCCTTAAGGCTGTTATCACTCATACCGATTACCATAAGAGTAACATCGGGGTTGAGATCATAGATATCCTGAATCATAATATCCCAGTTTGCATAGAAATTACCGAGACCGTATTCAAGAGCTGCGGGAACTTCTTCAAGAAGTGCGGGAAGAGCGCCTGCCATATGAGCGATTTCAACAAACTGTTCGATTGAACCGAGGTCAAGTTCATTTTCTGCCATATAAGCCTGAAGCTGCTGGATATACTGGTCACCAACATTTTCTTCTTTAAGAATCTGATTTACAACCCAACCGAGATATGCACCCCAGTCATTACCGCCGATACCGAGAGTAATGAGGTCAGCTTCTGCAATTGATTCCTTGAACATTGTTCTCCAATATTCTGAACCGGGAGCATATTCAGCACCGTAAAGGTCCTGCCAGATGTAAAGGTGGCTGGGCCAGAAAAGGAATTCGTCAGTACAGTTTGCTGCGTAATCGTCTTCAAGCATATAACGCATTTCAATTGTTCTGAAACCGGGGCCTGCAAGAGCTGTCATACTACCATCTTCAATGATTGCATTTGCAAGAACATCAGAATATGATCCGGGATATCTGTAATAAGTTGAATCATAATTTGCTTCGTTGAATGCTGCATCATTGTCTGACATTTCGTCACGGTATCCGCTTGCTACGCTATCTCCGAGAAGAAGATAATTTTCAAACTGACCGTAATGAAGGTCTACAGCATCCTGATTAAGTTCTGCTGCAAAGCATGTCATTGTGCTTGAAAGCATAACAAATGCACAAAGAATTGCCAATGATTTTTTGATAACTTTTTTCATTTCTTTTACCTCCGTTAAGGATTTTTAACTGATTATCAATCAATCTATCTTGATGATAGCACACTTTCATTTTTCAGTCAAGAAAAATTTACATATTATACATAAATAAAAGGTACTGCAAGAAAATGCAGTACCTTAATACTTTTTTGTGAAAATTATTTTACGATTTCACCCATTGTTGCAGGTGTTGCTGAGCAAGCATTTGCTTCGTCAGTATCAATGTGCATTGCAAGAGCAAAACTGTCATTTACTCTTACTACAACATCTCCGAAAACAAGGCTTCTGCCCTCTGTTTCGATTTTAACGTTAACGATTTCTTTATCTGTAACGTTAAGCTTTGCAGCATCAGCAGTTGTCATATGAATGTGTCTCTTTGCAACGATTACGCCGTCCTTGAGTTCAATCTCACCCTTGGGGCCAACAATTTTGCATGAGCCTGACTCTGCAGTGTCACCTGATTCTCTGATGGGAGCTACAACACCGATTGCTCTTGCGTCTGTTGCAGAAATTTCAACCTGAGTTGCGGGTCTTACGGGACCGAGAATTGAAACTGAGGGGAACTGACTCTTGGGGCCTACAACAGCAACTCTTTCATTTGTTACATACTGACCGGGCTGTGAAAGTTCCTTTTTGTTTGTGAGTTCATAACCTTCACCAAAGAGAATGTCAAGATCTTCACGTGATACGTGAACATGTCTTGCAGATGTTTCAACAATAAATTTTTCCATATCTTTTACACTATCCTTTCAATTGTCTGATAAATATTTTACAACTTCATAAAAGAAAATGCAATAGTAAACAGAAAATTTATAAATTAAAATTAATCACAAATATTGTCAGACTCATATGATGACTCATTTTCTGTCGGAGCCACAACACCACCGTTTGAAATTGTGGGAATGTAAGTATCTATGATAAATGCATTTTCCTTATCTGATTCGACAAGGTTTATGTTTTCTGCTATTTTTATCATATCATCTTCACCGATTCTCTCTGAAACATAGCAACGCAGAACATATCCGAAGTCTTCAAAATAAATAAGAAATTGTTTATCATAACAGTCACCATCAGGTTTGATTCCTGTTTCAATTTTCAACACAGCTCCTGTATTTTTACCGAACATACACTTATTTACACTGTCAACATAGAAAATTTCAAGCTCCTTGGCTTTTTCTGCCCTGAACAACTGAAATGTAAGCCCTGACGAAGAATCTTCACCTTTCTCGGTAACCACATGGAATTTATACGGTGCATCATAGGGATTGATATATTCAGGCATATAACCGAATTCAAGTCTGACATACTCGGGAGAATTTTCAACAACAGACTCTTCGATATTATCAATTATCACCATATTATCTTCAAATTTGACAAAACTATTCGCATCTTCCGTTTCGGCAGAATTCACATTGTCTTTCATTTCAATAAAGTAATCGTACACCCTGTCTGCACCGAATGCTGAAACAGTAAACAACATAATTATTGCTGCCGCAAGAACACCTATTTTGAATGGTGATTTTCTTTTTACAGTCGTTTCACTTTTTTCACCGAGAAAATTTACCGAATTGATTACTGTTCTGTGAAAGCTTGACGGCATTTCCGGATATTCATTTCTTAAATTTTTATTCATTATTACTCCTCCAGTATTGATTTAAGTTTTGCTCTGCCTGCGGAAAGCCTGCTCTTTACCGTGCCTGACGGAATATGCAGAATTGAAGAAATTTCACCGACAGAATAATCTTCAACATAATACAGCTGAACTACTATCCTGATTTTTTGCGGAAGTTTCATTATTTCAGTAAACACAAAAGAATGGTTATCTTCCCTTGCCTCATTGGTAATAGCATATTCGGCAAATGTCACTTCTCTGGATTTCTGTTTATTGATTCTGTAACACTCATTGATAAGTATTCTTGTTATCCATGTCCTGAAATATTTATCTTCACGCAAAGTGTCAAGATTTTCATATGCATTCAGAATTGCTTGTGCTACAGCATCTTCACAATCAGATTCATAAAAGCAGATTGATTTTGAAATTCTGTACAGCATTTCTTCCGAAGACAAAATATTATTTTGGAATGATTGCTTATCCATTTTTTATCCTTTCCATACAAACGGTACCGATTTTGTATTCATCTATTAGATAAACAAGAAATAAAAAAGGTTCAAAAAAAAAGCAGAATTTTTAGCAAAAACTAAAAATTCTGCTTTTTATCAATTTATTTCAGTCTGGATAATTACTGCCTGATAGCCGTTCCCCGTAAATGCGTCAACTGACACATCTTTTGCATATTTTTCGAGCTTCCCTGTCAACGGGTCATTGAAATAATATCCTGTTTCATCAAACCCAACAAGCAACATACAATGATTCGGACTTATCCATGTATATGTTTCATTTGTTCCTATCACAGTGATTGTTTTGTTGACTCTCGGCTGTTCCATTCCCGCAGTTACCCACACAAGAACAGGTATATCATTATAAACATACTTTTCACACAAGCTGTCTAGCGTTTCATCATATGTATATGTGACAGACGCAGGTTTTTCCTGAGTATCAAGATAACGGTTCAATGCAAGGGTCAATCCCTTTGCCCATATTCCCCAACCGTCTTCACTTGCAGGATCACCGAGAAATGCTTCATCAGGATCACTGCCGTACCAGACTTCATCAACTTTATAAGGTGCAACACCAATAGGAAGATAACTTTCAATAAACTGCTCAGTTGTGACATTAAATCCGAGATAATTCAGATTCATAACAGCCGCAACTGATTCACACCCTGCAGGAAAATCAGGAAGCTGACAAATAGGTGTTATTCTGATAAGTCTTGATTTTGCAGGTTCAGGTTTTGGTGTCGCAAAAGGATCAAGACCTGCTGCATGTCTTAATATATATCTTGCATCAGATGCATTAAGTTGACCGTCTTTATTGTAATCTGCTGCTGAAAAATTTATACTCAGCAATCTGTCCAGACCTGCAACAACACGAAGTGTCAGACGCGCATCCATTGCAGTTACCCTTCCGTCAGAATCAACATCACCAAGAATATAATCTGTTATATCTTTTCCGTTTTCTTCATCGTCAGCCGCTGAAACATTAACAGCAAACAAAGATAAAATCACAGAAACTGACAACAAAAATGACGTCATACGAATTACCAAGTGTTTCATTTCATTCATCCTCTCCGCTTATATTATAAAATAAACGGATTTCAATTGCAATAATTTATTAAATGAAACATTTTTTTTCATTTTCCTATTTATAATTGAAAAAATATATGTTATAATTACAATGATTAATTATGTAAACACAATTTTACGAGGTAAAAAGTATGTTTGTTGATAAAGCTAAAATAAAAATCAAAGCAGGCAACGGCGGTAACGGTGCAGTTGCTTTCCACAGAGAAAAATATGTCGCATCAGGCGGGCCCGACGGCGGTGACGGCGGTAAAGGCGGCGATATCGTCTTCAAGATTGATACTAACCTGTCAACTCTTGCTGACTTCCGTTATAAAAGAAAATACACTGCAGAAAGCGGTCAGAACGGTTCAGGTTCAAGAAAGAACGGCAAAAAGGGTCAGGATCTTATCATCAGAGTTCCCAAGGGCACTATTGTACGTGAAGCTGAAAGCGGAGTTGTGATTGCCGATATGTCCACAGACGAACCTTTCATTGCTGCAAAAGGCGGTAAAGGCGGTTGGGGCAACTCCCACTTTGCAACACCTACACGTCAGACGCCCCGTTTTGCAAAAGAAGGCGTACCCGGTGAAGAATGGGAAGTTATTCTTGAGCTCAAGCTTCTTGCAGACGTTGGTCTCATCGGTTTCCCCAATGTAGGCAAATCAACACTCGTTTCTGTTGTAAGCGAAGCGAAACCCATCATCGCTGACTACCATTTCACAACAATCACTCCCGTTCTCGGTGTTGTAAGAATGGGGCCCGAAAGCTCATTTGTTATGGCAGATATCCCGGGTCTTATTGAAGGTGCAGGTGAAGGCGCAGGTCTCGGTCATCAGTTCCTGAGACACGTTGAACGCTGCCGTATGCTCATTCACGTTGTTGACGTTGCGGGCAGTGAAGGCAGAGATCCCAAGGAAGATTTTGAAACAATCAACAAAGAGCTTGTCATATTCAATGAAGAGCTTTCAAAGTGTCCTCAGATTGTTGCAGGCAACAAAATCGATATGGCAACAGACGAGCAGAGAGAAGAATTCAGAAATTACATTGAATCAAAGGGACTTCAGTATTTTGAAATCTGCGCTCCCATTCTCGAAGGCACTCAGGAAGTTGTGAATGCAGCAGCAGCTATGCTTGCTACACTTCCTCCCATCAAGCAGTACGAAGCAGAACCCATTCCCATGGAAATGCTCGAAAAGAAAAAGAATACAGGCTACAAAGTTTCTGTTATTGATGACACATATTATGTTGAAGCAGAATGGCTTCTCAAGATACTCAACAAGACAGATATGGATGACTATGAGTCACTTCAGTATTTCCAGAAAGTGCTCGGCACAAGCGGTATTCTTGATACTCTGCGTGCAAGAGGTATTCAGGAAGGCGATACTGTAAACATCTATGACCTGGAGTTTGAATATGTGCCCTGATGCAACACTCAATTTTGATAAATTAAAAACAGCAGACACTTCATCAGACGGATATCCCGTTTCGGCACTTGCTTTCCTCGGTGACGGTGTGTGGGGAATTATGGTGCGTGAATATCTCACCATTTCTGCAAAATGCAAAGCGGACAAGCTTCACGAAAAAAACATTGAAATGGTAAATGCCACTTTTCAGGCAAATGCAATAAAAACTCTTCTTCCCGTCCTTTCGGAAGAAGAAAACACAATGTTCATAAGAGGCAGAAATACTCACACGGCTCATACTCCCAGGAACAAGTCAAAAAGCGAATATCACGCAGCAACAGGACTTGAAGTGCTTTTCGGATGGCTTTATATGAACGGAAAAACAGACAGATTGAAAGAGTTGTTCTCCATTGTTACAGAGGTGCGCAATGATTAAGAAGAAAATCAACTACAAAGAAATAATTCTTGATATGCTCATCTGCACAGCCGGTGCATTCATATATGCTGTAGGCGTAAATTGTTTTGTTTCACCAAATGAATTATCTTCAGGCGGTGCAACAGGTCTTGCAATTCTTGCAAACTATCTCTGGGGTTTCCCAATCGGTACTGCAATGTTTGCAATCAACATTCCCCTTTTCATAATTGCATTTTTCGTCTTCGGTTGGGATTTTATTGTAAAAACACTTTTCTCAACCTTTATGACATCAGCCTGTATCGACCTTGGTGCATTGTTCTTACCTCAGTATGAGGGTGACAAAATCCTCGCTGCGCTTTTCGGCGGTGCTATTATGGGCGTAGGGCTCGGTGTAATTTTCACAAGAGGTTCCACCAGCGGTGGTACGGATATTATGGGAAGACTGCTGAAAAAAGCAATACCCCATATGTCTATGGGGCGTCTTGTTATGATATGCGACCTTTGTGTTGTGCTTCTTGCAGGTCTTGTTTACAGAAATATTGAAAGCATTCTTTATGCAACAATTGTTTTCATCGTTTCAAGCAAATCAATTGACCTTGTGCTTTACGGTTCCGACAGCGGAAAAATGATGATTATAATTTCAGATAACGGTGATGAAATTGCAAAGGCAATCACATCTGAAACACCGCGAGGAGTATCAATTCTGCCTTGTCAGGGTGCTTACACAGGTATGGCAAAACATATGCTTCTTTCTGTTGTAAGACCTCACGAAGTTGCAAAGATGCGCAAAATCGTAAAACGTTTCGACGAAAAACCGTTTATCATTATCTCAGATGCAACAGAAATTCTCGGTCTGGGATTCAAACCAACAGATAATGACCTTTAATACAGGAGAAAATATATGACAGAAAAGAAAAAACACATAAGAAATTTTTCAATCATTGCTCATATCGACCACGGCAAATCAACTCTTGCAGACCGTCTGCTTGAAGTTACAAATACCGTTGCAAAAAGAGATATGCAGCAGCAGATTCTTGACGATATGGACCTTGAGAGAGAAAGAGGTATCACTATCAAAGCTCACGCAGTAACTCTCGGTTACAATCAGGACGGAGAAGAATATGAGCTTAACCTCATCGACACTCCCGGCCATGTAGACTTCAACTATGAAGTTTCACGTTCTCTTGCTGCCTGCGAAGGCGCAGTGCTTATCGTTGATGCAACTCAGGGTATTGAGGCTCAGACTCTTGCAAATACATACCTTGCACTTGACCACGACCTTGAACTTGTTCCCGTTATCAACAAAATTGATCTTCCTGCAGCAGATCCCGAAAGAGTTGCTGCCGATATTGAAGAAGTTATCGGTCTTGACAGTGAAGAAGCTCCCCGAGTTTCTGCAAAAACAGGTGAAAATGTTGAAGAGGTTCTCAGACAGATAGTCAAGCTTGTTCCATGCCCCGAAGGTGATGACGAGGCTCCCCTCCGAGCTCTTGTATTCGACTCAATTTATGACAACTATAAGGGTGTTATCGTTTATGTAAGAATTATGGACGGCACAATCAAGCCCGGTGACACAATGAGAATGATGGCAACCGGTGCACAGTTTACTGTTGTTGAAGTGGGCAAAATGGCGGCTACTTCACTTTCCCCCAGAGCAAAGCTCTCTGCAGGTGAAGTAGGTTACATTACCGCATCAATCAAATCTGTACGTGATGCCCGTGTAGGTGATACTGTCACGACAGCACAGAATCCTGCAACAGAACCTCTTGCAGGTTACAAAAAAGTAAATCCGATGGTTTTCTGCGGTATTTACCCTGCTGACGGTGCAGACTACGAAGCTCTTAAGGAAGCGCTTGAAAAACTTCAGCTCAACGATGCTGCACTTTCATTCGAACCCGAAACATCAGGTGCTCTCGGATTCGGTTTCCGTTGCGGATTCCTCGGTCTTCTTCACCTTGAAATCATTCAGGAAAGACTTGAAAGAGAATATAATCTTGACCTCGTTTCAACTGTTCCCAGCGTTATTTACAAGATTCATATGCGTGGCGGCGAAATTCTTGAAATCGACAACCCCACAAACTATCCCGATCCTGCTGAAATTGATTTCTGTGAAGAACCTATGACAGATGCTCACATCTTTGCTCCCCCTGAATTTGTAGGCACAATTATGGATCTTTGTCAGGAAAGAAGAGGTTTCTATAAGGATATGAAGTATCTTTCTGCTGACCGTGTTGAGCTCAGCTATGATCTTCCTCTTAATGAAATCATCTACGACTTCTTTGATGCACTCAAATCAAGAACTAGAGGTTATGCATCATTTGACTATGAACTCGCAGGCTACACAAGAAGCAATCTTGTAAAGCTTGATGTTCTTCTCAACGGTGACACAATCGACGCTCTTTCATTCATAATTCACTCTGAAAAGGCTTACGGCAGAGCAAGAAAGATTGCCGAAAAGCACAAGGATAATATTCCGAAACATCAGTTTGAAATTCCCGTTCAGATTGCAATAGGCGGTAAAGTTATTGCAAGAGAAACAGTTAAGGCTATGAGAAAAGACGTTCTTGCAAAATGTTACGGCGGTGACATTACAAGAAAGAAAAAGCTCCTTGAAAAACAGAAAGAGGGTAAAAAGAGAATGCGTTCATTCGGTACTGTTGAAGTACCTCAGGAAGCATTTATGGCTATCCTCAAGCTTGATGAACAGTAATGAAAGGTTTATACATTCACATTCCTTTCTGCCGCAGCAAATGTCCTTACTGCGACTTTTATTCCTGCCTTTCAAAAAATGCCGACATAGACAGCTATGTCGGTTCTGTTATTGATGAAATAAAAACGGGCAAAAGAACAAAGGACTTCACACAAAGCACGGATTTATCTTTTGACACAATATATTTCGGAGGCGGTACACCGTCGGTTATCGGTGCTGATAGTATCGGCAGAATCATTAACTGCGCAAAAGATTGTTACAACATTTCAGATGATGCTGAAATCACCGTAGAATGCAATCCGTCAACGGTTGATGAAGAGTTTTTCAAAAAACTCGCTTCGTACGGTGTAAACAGAATTTCTCTCGGTATGCAATCGGCTGTTGATAACGAAAGAAAAAAGCTCGGCAGATTCTCTGACAGAAATCAAGTTTTATCCGTTGTTGACAATGCAAGAAAACACGGCATCACTAACATTTCTCTTGATGTTATGCTCGGTATTCCCGACCAGACACTGCAAAGCCTTGACAACACAATTGATTTCTGCATTGAAACAGGAGTGCCGCACATAAGTGCATATATGCTCTCTGTTGAGGATGGAACTGTTTTTCACAAGAGAATTGACTCGCTGAATCTGCCTGATGAAGATGCTGTCTGCGATATGTATACACATCTTTCAGAAAAGCTCAGAAAAGCAGGTTTTCTTCATTATGAAATATCCAATTTTGCAAAAAAAGGATATGAAAGCCGACACAATACAAAATACTGGAATTGCGAAGAATATCTCGGAATCGGACCTTCTGCACATTCGTTTATAGGCAACAAGAGATTCTTTTTTGAAAGGAATATAAACTCTTTTGTCACAGGAGAAAAGGCTGTATATGACTGTTCAGGCGGCGACAGAGAGGAATATATAATGCTTCGCCTTCGTCTTTCCCACGGAATCATTTTTGAAGACTATAAAAAACGTTTTAACGAAGACTTCCTTGCTGAAATAATAAAAAAAGCCGACAGGTTTATAAAAGAAGGACTTATTTCTCTCACTAAAAACAGCCTTTCACTCACACCTGACGGATTTCTGATTTCTAATTATATAATAAGTGAATTAATAAATTAAGGAGATGGGAAACCATCTCCTTTGTTTTTTGCAAATCAGAATTTGCAAAGATTTTTGGATAATGTGTAGGGAGGGATGCCCACATCGCTCCGCAAGGTTTGAAGTGAATTGTGACCGACCGATGTGGGCATCGGTCCCTACAGTTGTTTTATTCAGACATTCAGAATAAATCGTTATTTATTCTTCAATCTTTGCCTTCTGCATATTGCATTCACGGATTTTTCTGCGTGCTTCTTTGCTGAATTTGTGTTTTCTTTCGTATGTTACAAGTCCGTTCTGTTCCTGTTCAACGTCTGTAAGCTGTGTATAACACATACCCATACAATCGCTCTGCATAATGGCAGTTGTGTCTGAAATGTAATGTGCAACAAAATCGTCTTCATTGCTTTCATTTACATAACCCCAGGCACCGTCACCGACATTGAATGAAATTCCGCCGTATTCGGAACAGAAGATTGGCAGACCTTTCAGGGCTTCCTGAGTGAGAAGCCCTGCATTATCTTCTGCATTTTTCTTATTCACAACTTCGTGCGCATAAGTTCCGTTTTTGTGGTCGTGCACATGAGAAATGATTTCTTCTGCTGTGTGAGAATAGTCGTGGTAATCATCAATATCAGTAAAATAAAGATATCCTCCGCTTGCACCTACAACAGGTCTTGTTGAATCATATTCTTTTGTTGCATCAAAAATTGCTTTCTGAGAAACAACGTCGCAGAAATGCGGTCCGTCCCATGTTTCATTAAGCGGACACCAACCGATAATTGACGGATGGTTATAATCTCTTACAAGTTCTTCTTTCCACTCGGGCAGGAAATTCTGAAGTCCCTCGGGATTATTTTTGCTGTCAAGAAGACAGCCC
>JAZUCO010000065.1:0-3459 GCA_045639185.1 Acutalibacteraceae bacterium | reverse complement strand
TAACCTTACCCCACATTCCTGAAATCTCAGTAACATTGACGGTTGTGCCGTTGGGGATTGCGTCTGTAACAGTATCATAATCTGTGCCGGGACCGCTTCTTACTCGAAGAAGACTTGCCGTTGTTTTATATTTACCAGTCTGGAAACCGCTTTCTACTCCGCCCTCACCGAATTTGAGTTTATTGCAATAATCATAGGCGGACTTTCTTCTTGTGGGACTGCTTGCGGCAGTTCTGTCTGCCATTGCGGCATCGTACATATTTTTAAGTGTAACTGATTTGCCTGAAGCAAGTTTTATTGCAGCATTACCGACACGCTCTGCTCCGTAAGACCCCATCTGATTTTCAATATCCGCAAAATACACAAGTGCTTTGCCGTCTGTAATACCGAGACTCTGTCCGTGTATTATATATGCTTTTACATCTTCAAAGGCAAGGTCATCCTGAGCCTTTTTACTTTCAGGAGTATCAAGAAGCTTCACAACAAGAGCTTTTTCAGCTGAAGTGAGGATTCTGTAATCCCATTGTGCATTTGTAGCTGTCAGGATTTCGTCATAAAGCTCTTCACCGAGCAATTCAAGTGCCTGCGCCTTGTTTGCATTCACAATAGTCCTGAGCAACTGCAACGCTCTGAAGCCGTGCCATCCCACTTTACCAAGACTTACAGCTCCGTTATCATTAACCACAACAGTTGTGTAAACTCCCTCGTGGTTAAAAATCATATCAAGTGCGGCTTTGGCAACATCATCTGTCGTGTAAGCAGAAGCACTCACAACAGCAGTCACAAGCATAAAAACAGATAATAACAAACATACAATCTTTTTTAACATATGCATAATTGCCTCCTCCTTTCTGACTGATTATACAATATTTTCGTATTTTTGTCAAATTAGAGGTATTTACGGCTATTTTTACAGAGAAATTTATGCCCTCTATTTTTTGCCCGATTTCCTGCATTTTGCAAGATTTTCACCATTACTCAGGTCAAAAAGAATAAAATATTTGTCCTTTCGTAATTTATTGATATTTTTATGTTTTATAAAATTGCCATATTTTACCATTTCATTGCTAAAGTTGGTTCATTCTTTTATATTCGTATATTAAATCAATTGAGAAAAGTGTACAAAAAAGTGTATAATTTAATATGAAAAAAAAGCAGTCAGGAGAACAACAGAAAACGGATGAAAAATGCCCCATACAAAATGACCGTTACAGAGAAAAATCTTTACGGTCATAAGTTCATAACCTATGGAATTCAAGGCGGAAATGTCAGATTTGACGACATATCTGAGGATATGAAAAAAGTCGAAGAAATGATAAACAGAATCAATACAGAAAAGCTTGATGAATCGCAGTTTATGTATTTTATAGAGGATGAACTTGTATGAAAATGCTTCGGAGTCAGAACATCAAAAGTTCTGACTCCGTTGCTTTATAAGAGATTTTTCTTTTTGAAAAACAATATTTCCACCACAACAATAACTGCACTGAGACCTATTACCGCAGGATAACCGTAAGGACTCGACAACTCGGGCATATACCTGAAATTCATTCCGTACCACCCTGCAATAAGAGTCAGTGGCATAAACAGAGCTGTAAGGACTGTGAGAAGATTCATACTTCTGCTTTGCCTTACCGCAATATCTGTTCTGTAAGTTTCTCTTATATGAAAAATATAATCTCTGAGAGACTGCACCTCTACGTGAAGCATTTCTGTGCGTCTTGAAAAATAGGTAAAATTCATTATATCTTCTTCGCTGAGCATATTATTTATATTTGCCCTGAAACTCATACCGAGATTCATAAGCTGATAATAATATGTCTGAAACCGCATCATCTGACGTCTGAAAGGTTGAATTCTGATATCAAATCTGTCATCGGTACCTTTACTGAGAGAATCTTCAAGAAAAATAAGAGATTTCTCCGTTTTCTGCAAAAACAAAAAATCATCATCAATAAGAAGATTTATAAGCATACAGAAAAGTCCGCACATTGTAAGATTCACGGGCAACTTTGAATCTCGTATTCGTCCTGCAAGGGGTATTGTATGGGACTCGCTACCTATTATATATAATACATTTTCAGAAATATGAAAGCCGAGATGCATTCCGCCCTCACGCGCGCACTCTCTGTCGGGAATAAAAACAGCACCCACAATGCAGGAGCTGAAAAACTGAACTTTTGTATATTCAGTCTGGCTGAGAAAATGCATCAATGTTTTTTTATGCGCAATGTCACTCACTACCCCTTCAAATTCATCTGCAGAATAAAGACACATACGTCTGAGGGTAGAATTTGAGCAATCTTCCTGAGATTTTTTCAGTGACTCACCCACCATATAGGTTATCAACAAATCACTCCTGTTCATCTTGACACTTTTATTTTATTATTGTAAAATAAACAGCAGGAAGGCGTGAAGAAAATGAAAAAATCTGTGCTGTCGGGTAATATTTCACCCAAATGCATTTATTGTGAAACAGGAATTGCAGCAGAAAACGGTAAATCTGTGCTCTGCACAAGAAAAGGCGTTATGCAGCCTGATTCATACTGCAAAAAATTCAGATATGACCCGCTTAAACGCAAACCCGAAACAGTAAAACTGATGTCAGGCTTTACACCTGAAGATTTCAGTCTTTAATTCTGTTTTCTGACAATGCGATATTCGTCATTATCTCTGTAATAGGGACAATTGCCGAAATTACCTGTCAGAAAATGAAGCATTTCATCTTCATCTAGATTCATATCGCAATAATATGAATCGTACTGTTCATCATACACATAGTTTTCACAAGTTTCGCAATTTGATACAGGTTTCTTTTTATTATACATTTGAATCACCTGAATCATTCTATCACAAAAGATTCTTTTTGGCAACGGGGCAGAAAAAATGATTTATGAATTAAAAAAGTCAAACAGAAAAACACTTTCAATAAAAGTATCTGCAGACGGCAAAATCACTGTTTACGCTCCCCTTAAAACGAGTCAGGCTTTTATTGATAAATTTGTGACTAACAACAGCCAATGGATAGAAAATGCTCTCAAAAAGGCTCAGATGCGCAGTGCGAATGCTCAGAAGTATTCAATACCTGAAGACAGAATTTCCGAATTCAGAAAGCTTGCAAAGCAATATCTGCCACAGCGCACAGCTTACTGGGCACAGAAAATGGGACTCGAGTATTCATATGTCCACATCACAAGCGCAGAAAAAAGATTCGGAAGCTGTAATGCAAAAAAAGGAATCTGCTTTTCACTCAGACTTATGGCATACCCTGCCGATGTTATCGACTATGTAATAATTCACGAGCTGGCACACTTAAAGCATATGAATCATTCTTCACAGTTCTATTCTCTTATAGAACAATATATGCCCGATTACAAAGAGAAAGTAAAAATTCTTCAACATAAGGAGTAATAAATATGACAAACGCAACTCTTCTTGCATTCAAGACAACAAAAGTTG